>JAOPWA010000111.1 GCA_025965915.1 Dactylosporangium sp.
CTTCCTCAGCAGCTACGTGGACGACCTCCCCTCGGTTCTGGACCTGAACGCCATCCGCGAGGCCGGCGTCCGCATCGGAGCAGACCCCATGGGCGGGGCATCCGTTGACTACTGGGGCGAGATCGGCGAGCGCCACCACCTCAACCTCACCGTGGTGAATCCCACCGTGGACCCGCAATGGGCCTTCATGACCCTGGACTGGGACGAGAAGATCCGGATGGACTGCTCCTCGCCGTCGGCGATGGCTTCCCTGATCAACCGGATGTCCGACGGCGCCAAGTTCGACATTGCCACCGGCAACGACGCCGACGCCGACCGCCACGGCATTGTCACGCCCGACGCCGGGATGATGAACCCCAACCACTACCTGGCCGTCGCGATCGACTACCTGTTCCGCAACCGCGCCGACTGGCCGTCGGGCGCCGCCATCGGCAAGACACTGGTCTCGTCGTCGATGATCGACCGGGTGGCGGCAGACCTCGGCCGCACGCTGCTGGAAGTGCCGGTGGGCTTCAAGTGGTTCGTACCCGGACTGCTGGACGGGTCCGTCGGGTTCGGTGGCGAGGAGAGCGCCGGCGCGTCGTTCCTGCGGCGTGACGGGAGCGTCTGGACCACCGACAAGGACGGCATCATCCTCTGCCTGCTCGCCTCGGAGATCATCGCGGTCACCGGCCGTACGCCCAGCGAGCACTACGCCGACCTGGTGGCCCGCTTCGGCGATCCGGCGTACGCCCGGATCGACGCCCCGGCGACCCGCGAGGAGAAGGCCGTCCTCGGCCGGCTGTCGCCGGACCAGGTGGGCGCGACGACTCTCGCCGGGGAGCCCATCACCGCCACGCTGACCACGGCGCCGGGTAACGGCGCGTCCATCGGCGGGCTGAAGGTGGGTACGGAGTCCGGGTGGTTCGCGGCGCGTCCCTCGGGTACCGAGGACGTGTACAAGATCTACGCGGAGTCCTTCCGCGGACCCGATCACCTGTCGCGGATCCAGGAGGAGGCGCGCACGCTCGTATCCGAGGTCCTGCGACAGGCTTGATCACGAATCCGCGTGCTTCGACCCGGCTACGCGGTCGGGTTGCGCAGCGAACTGAGGGCGTCGCGGGTCAGATCGGCAGTTGCGGGCAGGGCCGAGAGGATGCGCTGGGTGATCTGCGCGACGACCTTCTCCGCGTCGTCCTCGGTCTTCGCGCCGGCCACGGCGTCCTTTACGGTCTGGTCGATGGCGACCTTCGCCGCCTCCTGCTGCGCCGTCTCCTTGACGTTGCGCACCGCGTCGGCGACCAGTTGCAGGGTGACGCCGTCCTTGCCGAACGCCAGCGACGACGGCCGCAGGTCGAGCAGGCCCACCCCGGTGAGGACCACTCCCACGACGAACATTCCACCGATGCCCACCGAGCTGATCGCCTTGCCGCTCAACGTCGCCCAGAACGTCAGCCAACAGGCCGCCGCGATCAGCAGGATCCCCGCGAGTGCGCCTATCACGCGACCAATGTTCATACCGCCCCCCCTCATCGTGCCCTGGGTCGATTATGGACAGCGCCATCGACGTCCGACTGTCCGGTAAGCGCGCATCCGGTGACAGATCTGCGACGATGGTGCCGATGGAGATCTTTGCCGGTAGGGTCGTACAGCGATGATCCTGGGCCTGCTCGGCGCGGTCGCATCCGCCGTCTGTTACGGCGTGGCGTCGGTGCTGCAGGCCGTTGCCGCGCGAGCCGCCCCGAAGACCCGGGACGTGGACCCGCGGCTACTGCTTCGTCTGCTGCGGCGCGCACCGTTCCTCGGCGGCATCCTGCTGGATGTCGTCGGGTTCGCCGCAGAGTTCACGGCCTTGCGCACGGTGCCGGTGTTCCTGGTGCAGGCCGTTGTGGCCTCGAGCCTGGCGGTAACCGCGCTGGTCGCGGTGCCCATGCTGAAAGCACGGCTGCGCCCCCGGGAGTGGGCCGCGATCGCGGCGGTCTCCGCCGGGCTGGCCATGCTCGCGGTAGCGACCGGTCCGGAAGGCTCGGCTCCTATCGGTGAGGGCTTCCGGCTCGCCCTGTTGGGCTGCGTGGTGGTGCTGGCCCTGGCCGGGTTCGCCGCCGGACGCATTCGCGACCCGGCGCGGTCAGCGGTGCTCGGGCTGGTCGCCGGGCTCGCGTTTGGAGTCGTCGCGCTGGCCGTGCGGGCACTGCCGGACCTCTCGCCGGCGCACTTGCTCCGCGACCCCGCCACCTACGCCCTCGTCGGCGCTGGAGTCGTCGCGTTCCTGTTCTTCGCCACCGGCCTGCAGCGCGGCGCGGTGACCGTGACGACGGGGGCCATGGTGGTCGGGGAGACCCTCGCGCCGGCAGCCGTCGGCGTACTGCTGCTCGGCGACCGTACCCGTCCCGGGTTCGCGCCGATCGCGATCGCCGGCTTTGTCGTCGCGGTCGCCGGTACGCTCGCGCTGGCCCGCTTCGGCGAGGTGGAACTCGCACCCGGAGCCTCGTGATCATCGGGGTCAGATCAGTGCCGGCACCTTCTTCGTGATCGGGACCGCCAGTACGGTCGGGCCGTCGGCCTTCGTCGCGGCGCTGAACGCCTCCGCGAACCCGCCGGCCGATTCGACCTGCTGCGCCTGGCATCCGTACCCCCGTGCGATGGCGGGGATGTCCATGCCCGGCAGGTCCAGTCCCGGCACGTCCGGCGTCTTCTCGAACTCGGCGAAGGCCTTCAGGATGGCGTACTCCTGGTTCACCGGGACCACGACCACGACCGGTAGGCGGTGCTGTGCGGCCGTCCACAGCGCCTGCACCGAGTAGTGCAACGAGCCGTCTCCGATGACCGCGATCACCGGCCGCCGTCGGCCGGTGTGCCGCTCGCCCAGCGCCGCGCCGACCGCAGCCGGCAGCCCGTAGCCCAGACCGCCGCTGGAGGCCGCGAAGAAGGACCCCGGTCGCCTGATGCGGATGTGGCGTGCAAGCGCCTTGACGTTCGACGGCGTCTCCTCGACCAGGATCGCGTCGTCGGGCCACTCGCGCGCAAGTGTGGCGAACAGCGCGTCCGGCGACAGTGGAGTGCCCATCTCCGGGGGCGGCGGGGCGGCGGGGGCCGACGGCGCGGGCCGGTCCGACGCGGGTACGAGGTCGGCCAGGGCCGCGCAGGCCAGGCCGGCGTCGCAGAGCAGGCTGTCGCCGACCGGTGCGCGCGCCGCGTCCTCCGGGTCGTCGGTGATGTGTAGCAGGCGGGTGCCTTCGGGCAGGTACTCGCCGGGTACGAACGGGTAGTAGCGGAACACCGGCGCGCCGATCACCAGTACCAGGTCGTGCCCCCGCAGTTGCTCGGCCAGTGGCCCGATCGCTGGTGGCAACATCCCCCGATACTGCGGATGGTCCTGGGGGAAGGCGGCGCGCTCGGGCAAGGGTGGCGCCCACACCGGGGCGCGCAGCTTCTCGGCGAGAGCCACAGCGGCATCCCACCCGCCGCTGCGATCGACGGCGCCGCCGATCACCAGGGCGGGGTTGCGGCTGCCCGCGATCGCGTCGGCGAACTCGCGCAGCCGGTCCGGCTCGGCCGCGATCCGGGTACTGACCTGCCGCACGGCCGGGGTGCCGTCGGCCGGCTGCTCCCAGTCGTCGAACGGGATCGACAGGTACACCGGTCCGGCGGGCGGCTGCACGGCCTGCGCGTAGGCCCGCATGATCGCCCCGGGTACGTCCTGGGCACGCGCCGGCTCGTAGCTCCACTTCGTATACGGCATCGGCAGCAGGGTCGGGTACCGGTTGGTCAGCAGCGGCTCGATCAGGAGCATCTGGCGGGTCTGCTGGCCGGACGTCACGATCAGCGGCGCCTTGTTGTGCCAGGCGGTGGCGAGATTGCCCATCGCGTTGCCGGTGCCGGGCGTGGTGTGCAGGTTGACATGGGCCGGCTTGCCGGTCACCTGCGCATAGCCGTCGGCCATCGCGATCGCCGTGGCCTCCTGCAGCGCGAGCACGTAGGTGAAGTCGGACGGCAGCTGCATGAGAAAAGGCTCCTCGGTCGAGCCGGGGTTGCCGAATATCGTGGTCATACCGAGGCTGCGCAGCAGATCTAGGGTCGCCTCGCGCACGGTAGCCATGTGAGACCTCCTGGGGTCGCCGGGGGTGAGGCCTTTCGGCAGCCTCACCCTCTTTATGACCCGACGGGATTTCCTCACTCGCGAAATGGCGGGTTTAATCCCGCAACATCAACTGTCGGAGGGCAGCAGGACGCCGGGGTTGAGCAGGCCGGCCGGATCGAGGGAGTCCTTGATGCGACGCATGGCGGCGATCTCCTCGGGCGAGCGGGACAGGCCCAGCCACGGGACCTTGGCGCTACCGATGCCGTGCTCGGCGCTGATGCTTCCCCGGTGAGCGGCGACCAGGCGCAGGACCGCCTCGGTGACCTTGGTGTACTTGTCGCCCACATCGAGGACGTTGACGTGCACGTTCCCCTCGTTGACATGGCCGAAGAGGATCGGACGGGCCCCCGGGGCGACCGCGGCGATCGTGTCCGGAAGCTGTCGCACGAGGCTCGACAGCTCGCCCTGAGGGACGCTCACATCGAGCTTGACGGGTATGCCCGCAGCACTGATCGCCTCGGTATGCGACTCCCGGAACGCCCACAGCCGGGCCCGGCCGGAGGCGTCGGAGGCGACGGTCGCGTCGCTGACAGCGTCGCACCCGGCGAGCGTGTCGAGGATCGCGTCGGTGGGATCGGTACGGTCGGCGCACTCCAGCACCACGTAGGCCGGGTACTCCTCGGCGAAGGGTGCGGGCAGGCCGGCGTACTCACGTACCAGCCGCAGGCCGTCGGCGTAGAAGATCTCCGCGGCCGACAGTGCGCTCAGCCGCTCCCGCGCCGCCGACAGCAGTGCCAGGGCGGCATCGGTGTCCGGCAGCGCGACCAGCGCCACCGCCCGTGCCGACAGCAGCGGTACGAGACGCACCCGGACCCGGGTGACGACGCCCAGGGTGCCCTCACTACCGGCGAACAGCTGGGTCAGGTCGTACCCGGTGTTGTCCTTGGTCAGGCCGCTCAACCGACTCACCACCGTGCCGTCGGCGAGGAC
>JAOPWA010000078.1 GCA_025965915.1 Dactylosporangium sp.
GCGCCCTCGCCGCGCTCGTCGCGCACGCCCGGCTGCTCATCTGCGGCGACACCGGCGTCGCGCACCTGGCCACCGCGTACGGCACCCGTTCGGTCCTGCTGTTCGGCCCGGTACCGCCGAAGCAGTGGGGACCGCCGCCGGGCAGTGGCCTGCACACGGTGCTGTGGCGCGGCCCGCACGGGCTCGCTGCCATCGGAGTGGACGAGGTGTACGCGGCGGCCTGCACCCACCTCAAGGCGGCCACGTGGCAGGGTGGGCGGGACGTTCTCGTGACCGGCCACGGTGGCACGCGCGATGCGGCTGCGACGTTCTGACCCCGGCCAGCCCGGATACTCGCGGCGGCGGCGTGGCAAGGGCTTCGGCTACCTCGACGCCGATGGGCGGCCGCTCACCGACCCGGGCGAACTGCAGCGCATCCGGGCGCTGGCGATCCCACCGGCGTGGAACGACGTGTGGATCTGCCCGGACCCGCGTGGGCACATCCAGGCCACCGGGGTCGACCAGGCGGGCCGGCGGCAGTACCGCTACCACGACGTGTGGCGGGCCATGCGGGACCGGGAGAAGTTCGAGCACGTCCTGGTCGTCGGTGAGCACCTGCCGCAGTTGCGCAAGCGGGTCAGTGCCGACCTGGCCGGGCGGGCACTGCGCCGCGAACGGGTTCTCGCTGCCGCGGTCCGACTGCTCGACCAGGGCGTGTTCCGCATTGGCGGTGAGGCGTACGCCACCGCCGACAGCGGCTCGGGCGAGCCGACGTACGGGCTGGCGACGCTGCACCGCGACCATGTGAACGTGCGCGGCGAGGCGATGGAGTTCCGGTACCCGGCCAAGGGCGGCGTCGAGCGTGCGCAGCGCATTCTCGACGGGGAGGTCGCGCCGGTCGTGCGCGCCCTGCTCAGGCGGCCCGACCCCAACCCGGAACTGCTCGGTTACCGGGTCGGCGGCCGGGGGCCGTGGCGCGACGTGCGAAGTGCGGACATCAACGACTACCTCAAGGACGCGACCGGCTGCCAGATCAGTGCCAAGGACTTCCGTACCTGGCATGCGACCGTTCTCGCGGCCGTGTCGCTGGCCCAGCCCGCGGCCCTCACCGCGAAGTCGACGACCTCGCGCAAACGGGCGGTGAGCCGGGCGATCCGGGAGGTCTCGGAGTATCTGGGCAACACTCCGGCGGTGGCGAAGGCCTCGTACGTCAACCCGCGGGTGGTCGACCTCTACCATGCCGGTGAGACCGTCGCGCCGGCGTTGTCGACCACCCGCGAATCGACCAGTGACTTCACCGTTCGCCACGAGGCGGAGCAGGCGGTGCTGAACCTGCTGAGCGGGGACCCGGGCTGAGAGTGCGTGCCTCGAAGCTGTGCAGGGGCCTACTCGGCGGCTGAGCTGGCCGGGATCGGCACCGCGATCTGGTACACGCTGTACGCCTGCTTGATGACCGGGTGCGCCACGTTACGCACGTGCACTCCGCCCGGCGTGAGCCCACGCTCGGTGCCGGCGTGCGCGTGCCCGTGCACGGCGAGCGCCGGGGACGCCGAATCGATCGCCTCGCCCAGCAGATACGACCCCAGAAACGGGTAGATCTCCAGCGGTTCGCCCAGCAGCGTGTCCGGCGCCGGCGCGTAATGGGTCAGCGCCAGCCGCACGTCGCAGTCGAGTTCGCGTAGCGCGACGCCGAACTCCTCCGCCGTGATGCGCGTGTGCCTGATGAACGCCTTCATCTCCGGCTCGCCGAACTCGCTGGCGCACCTGCCTGCGAACCCGCCGCCGAATCCCTTCATGCCGGCGATGCCCAGCCGGCTCCCGAAGCAGTCGAGGACGACTCCGGTGCGCTCGAGAACGATGATTCCCGCGTCGTCGAGGATCTTCGTGACCTCGTCCTGGGCATCCGAGTGGTAGTCGTGGTTACCGAGCACTGCGACCACGGGTACGGGCAGGCCACCGAACTCGGTCGCCACGCAGCGCGCCTCGTCGCCGGTGCCGTGCCGGGTCAGATCGCCGGCGAGCAACAGCACGTCGGCCTTGTCGCCGATGTGCTCGAGCGCCGGACGAAACCGACCCAGCACGTCTTCGTCGACATGTACGTCGCCGACCGCGGCGACCCGAACGCAGTTGGGCGGTCGGTTGGAGTTTTGGGCTGTGCTCACACTTCCTCCACCTCTTCCGGCTCGTGTACCCGCGTGACGCCGATGTCGGAGCGCACCGTCAGGTCGGGGAACTTCTCGGCCACCACCTGCTCGATGCGTTCCTTGCGCTTCGGGCCCTCCACCTCGCCGGACAACGCGAACGTGTTCTCCTCCAGATGGCTCACCCGGATACCCTGCTCGGACACCCGCTCGTCCTCGATGAGCACGCGCTGAAGTTCGCTCTCCTTGTACTGGTCGCCTTTCACCCTGAAACCTCCTTGAGCTGCACGCGCCGGACCGTGGCGGAGCTGAGGTCCACCAGCGAGACAACGTTGAGCCGGTCGAGAAGCACCATGAATGCCTGGGCATAGGGCGAGCGCGCCGTCTCGCGTTCGACCCGCCCCCAGTCGATCTGCTCGCGCATGGACTGCGCGACAGGCAACGCCTTGGCGAAGTCGCAGTAGTGCGGCCCCATCGACAGCAGCTTGTGGATCATCAGTTCGGTGGCCGAGAGGACCGGCATATGGCAGGCGTTGACCGACAGGACGTCGGTGTCGGCGAGGGTCTCGTCGGTGACCGGGCGCTGGACCGGGGAGAAGATCAGGTCGACGAGGCGGTCGTCGTCGTACACCTTGACCAGCCAGCCCTCCGGCGGTACCTCGGCGCGAAAGCCGACCTCGACCAGGCCGGTCAGGATTCGGTCCGCGTCCTCCTCCTTGATCAGGAAGTCGACGTCGTGGTCACAGACGCCTCCTCCGCGGGCGTACACCGCGAAGCTGCCCGCAAGTGCGAATGGAGCGCCGATCTGCTTGAGGTGATACGCCACCCGTTTGAGCGTCTGGATGAGCGGCTGTTGATCCTCAGCTAGAGGCATCGCAGGCTCCTCGTGGTCGGGCCGGCCCGCATGTCCGGGGCCGACCGGGACCTTCGTGCAGATACCCGTTCCCGAGTGTTCTCACACCGTTTTGTCGCGTCCCGTTCACTGCTGACCAGGCAGATATCACTACTGTTTGATCACCATGGCGGCGGGTACGACCCGACCATGCGCGTACTCGGTATCAATGCCGTCTTCCACGACCCCTCCGCGGCGCTCGTGATCGACGGGCAGGTCGTGGCGGCCGCCGAGGAGGAGCGGTTCAGCCGCCGCAAGCACGGCAAGAGGCCGGTGCCGTTCTCGGCCTGGGAGCTTCCCGAGCAGTCGGCCGCCTGGTGCCTCGCGAGCGCCGGCATCGACGCCTCGCAGGTCGACGCGGTGGCGTACTCGTTCGACCCGGGGCTGTGCCGGCCCGCCGAGGAGATCGGACTGAACGACCCCTGGGACTGGCTGCGGCGCGAGTACGCGCAACGCGCCCCCGGGTTCCTCGCCTCGGCGCTGCCCGGGCTGGACCCCGCTGCCGTGCGGTTCGTCGCCCACCACGCGGCGCACGCCGCCTCGGCCGCCCTGGCCGCGCCGACCGACTTCGGCCACGGTGACTGCGCGGTGCTGGTACTCGACGGTCGTGGTGAGGTCGCCAGCCACCTCGCCGGCGTGTATCGCGACGGAACGTTGACTCCGTTGTACGCGCAGTCCCTGCCGCACTCGCTCGGCCTCATGTATGAGGACCTGACCGCCCATCTCGGATTCCTGCGTTCCAGCGACGAGTACAAGGTGATGGCCCTCGCGTCGTACGGCGAGCCGCGTCACCTCGGTGAGCTGCGGGAACTCATCTACACGACCGGCGACGGCGGGTTCCGCGTCGAGCCGGTCGACTGGAGCGGCTACGCCAAGGCCCTCGGCAGGAACGACCGCGCGGCACAGGACCGCTGGACCGCCGACCACGCCGACCTCGCGG
>JAOPWA010000079.1 GCA_025965915.1 Dactylosporangium sp.
CCGCCGAGTAGGAAGGTGAGCGCCACGAATCCATCGACATTCACGATGGGGTCGGCGCGCCCCCGCACCCGACGGCGACTACAGTGCGCAGTTGCGGCCCGCCCCGGGCCCGGCAACGGTGCCGATCGCGGGCCGGACCCGACAGGTGCGTCCGGTCTCCACCCGAGGGGCTCGCTTCCGCCTCACGTACAGACAAAGTGGGAAGGACGACCAGGTTATGCGTATCGGCGTGCTCACCGGTGGCGGCGATTGTCCCGGCCTCAATGCCGTCATCCGTGCCGTGGTCCGCAAGGGCGTATCGACGTACGGTCACGAGTTCGTAGGGTTCCGCGACGGCTGGCGCGGCCCGCTCGAAGGGCTCACCCGCCCGCTCGGCATCCCCGAGGTGCGGGGGATCCTGCCCCGCGGGGGGACGATTCTGGGCTCCTCACGTACCAATCCGTTCAAGATCGAAGGTGGCGTCGAGCGGATCAAGGCCAATCTGGCCGACAACGGCATCGACGCGCTCATCGCCATCGGCGGTGAGGACACCCTCGGCGTGGCATCCAAGCTGACCGACCTGGGCGTCAACGTCATCGGTGTGCCAAAGACGATCGACAACGACCTCGGCGCCACCGACTACACGTTCGGGTTCGACACCGCCGTCAACATCGCGATGGAGGCGATCGACCGGCTGCACACGACGGCCGAGAGCCACCACCGGACCCTGGTCGTCGAGGTGATGGGCCGGCACGCCGGCTGGATCGCCCTGCACGCCGGTCTCGCCGGCGGCGCCAACGTGATCCTGCTGCCGGAGCGCAACTTCGACATCGAGCAGGTCGCCGCGTACGTGGAGAAGCGCTTCCAGACGCAGTACGCCCCGATCATCGTGGTCGCCGAGGGCGCGACCCCGCTGGAAGGGCAGATGCAGCTGTCCAGCCAGGACAAGGACGCGTTCGGCCACGTCCGCCTCGGCGGTATCGGCCAGTGGCTGGCCGCCGAGATCGAGGAGCGCACCGGCAAGGAGGCCCGTACGGTCGTTCTCGGGCACATCCAGCGCGGCGGCACGCCGACCGCGTTCGACCGGGTCCTCGCGACCCGGATCGGCCTGCACGCGATCGACGCCGCCCACGACGGTGACTTTGGCAAGATGGTGGCGCTGCGCGGCACCGACATCACGCGGGTACCGCTCGCGGACGCGACCCGCGAGTTGAAGACGGTGCCGCCCGAGCGGTACACCGAAGCCGAGGTCTTCTTCGGCTGAGCAGTCGCAGGTCGTCGCGGGGGCGCGGGTGCGCGTGCGTTCCCGCGACGACCGCGGGGGAGAGGTTGGAATGCACACGATCGCGGTGATCGGCACCGGCAAGATCGGCGAGGTCCTGCTGTCCGGGCTGTTGCGCGCCGGCTGGCCGGTTGAGCGGCTGCTCGCCACGGCGCGTCGCGCCGAGCGTGCGGCGGAGTTGGGTGAGCGCTACGGCGTCGAGGTCGTCGACAACGACACGGCCGTCGACCGGGCCGACGTCCTGGCGATCGCCGTCAAGCCGCAGGACGCCGAGGCGCTCATGGCCGACCTCGGGCCACGGGTACCCGCCGAAAAGCTCGTCGTGAGCCTCTGCGCCGGCCTGCCCACCTCGTTCTTCGCGAAGTGGCTGCCGGCCGGCACCCCGGTCGTCCGGGTCATGACCAACACGCCCGCCCTGGTCGACGAGGCGATGACCGCGATCTCCGCCGGCACCCACGCGACGAGTGAGCACCTGGCGCTGGCGGAGGAGATGTTCCGGCCGCTGGGGACCACGATCCGGGTACCGGAGTCGCAGCAGGACGCGGTCACGGCGCTGTCGGGGTCGGGGCCGGCGTACTTCTACTAACTGGTCGAGGCCATGACCGATGCCGGGATCCTGCTCGGGCTGCCCCGGCAGGTGGCCCACGACCTGATCGTGCAGACCGCGATCGGCTCGGCCATCATGTTGCGCGACTCCGGCGAGCACCCGGTCAAGCTGCGTGAGGCGGTCACCTCACCCGCGGGCACCACGATCAACGCGATCCGGGAGTTGGAAAATCATCGGGTACGCGCGGCGCTGCTCGCAGCGCTCGAAGCCGCTCGGGACCGCGCCCGTGAGATCGCCGACCAGAACCTCTGACGGCGGGTAGCCGATTCACTCACGCGTTCCTCCCTTCCCCTGTCAGCGCCGTTCTGTTTACGGTTGCTGACGTTAGGTAGTGCATCCCCCTGGGAGTACGGCCGGCCTCTTCCCCCCTGGCCGGTCGGTCCGCCGCTGGCCGCCCGCGTGGCTGGCGGCGGCTTCTAGGGAGGGCCGGTACCCTTCGTCGGGTGCGATTCGAAGTGACGCGGGCGCTGGACGCGATCGAGCGCCGCCTGAGCACGGACCCCCTGCGGACCGGTGCCGTTGTCGATCTCGGCGAGGCCGTCCGGCTCGCCGAACTCGACGGTGGCCGGCCGGCCCAGCTGATCCGGGTCGGCCTGGTGATCGATGCCCTGAGCCGGCAGGTCGGCGACGACGGCGTGGCGCTCTATCCGGTGGCGTCACGCGGCCTGCTCTCCGACACCGATCTCACCTCGAACGAGCGGATGGTCATCCGCCGCTGGTCCGACGACGGACTCGTCGAGGTGGTGCCGGCCGAGGTGCCGGCCCTAGCCAGGGTCTGCGAGGCCGCCGCGCTGATCGGCCAGCCGGTGATCACCCGGGCGCCGCTGCCGGGGTACGCCGGCGTGCGGTTCGCCCTGAAAGTCGCGCCCGGTGGCGCGGCGCTCGAGGGTGGTCTCGGAACGACCCCGAAGCGCCATGAAGTCCTCGGCCGCCGCTGGCAATGTCCGGTGCCCGACTGTGCGAGCTTCGGCTCCACCGCCGGCCCGTTCTCCGGGGGTGCCGTCCGAGACGGCGGCCAGCCGCCGCCACAGCTCGTGCGCGGAGTGCCCTGCTGTCCGCGCCACGGCGAGCGACTGGTCGACGCGGGGTCGCAGCCGTCCGCGGTGCCGATGGTCGCCCGTATCGAGGGCGTGGTGCGGGAGCGGTTCGTGGTGACCGAGGGGCGGCCGGTCTCCGTCGGTCGGTCACCCGACGACCGCGCCGGCGTGGTGCTCGGGCCGTACCTCGACGGCGAGGCCGTGCGCCGGGTCAGCCGCAACCACCTGCGCTTGGAGTTGCGCGGCGATGAGTTGCTGGTGACAGATCTCAGCACCAACGGCACGGTCGTCATGAGCCGATCCGGCCCCCGGGCCGCGCCCCGCCCGATCGGGCTGCCCCACGACCGCCCGCACCCGCTCGGAGAGTGGGATTTCGTCCAGCTGCACCAGGGTGTGGAGCTGAGCCGGGCGGACCGCCAGAGCGCCGCGGACGGGATGGCGCAGCAGCAGTCGGTCATGGGTGACGCGCCGACCATGGCGATACGCATGCCCCGCCCCTGACGATCGGCGTCGCCAGCTGACCGGGAACCTGAGATTTCCGGCACGTATACACACCATGTATACGTGGTGTGTATAGTGATCGGCATGTCAATCGGTCAGGCGTTTCTGGGCCTCCTGGAGTCCCAACCCCGCCACGGGTACGACCTCAAGCGGGCCTACGACGAACGGTTCGGCCAGGGCCGTCCACTGCACTACGGGCAGGTCTATTCGACGCTGTCGCGACTGCTGAAGAACGGTCTCGTCGAGGTCGACAGCGTCGAACCGGGCGAGGGACCGGAGCGTAAGCGGTACGCGATCACGGCGGCCGGGGTCACCGACGTGGAGCGCTGGCTGGAGCAGCCGGAGAAGCCCGATCTGTACCTGCAGAGCACGCTGTACACGAAGGTCGTGCTCGCGCTGCTGACCGGCCGCGGCGCCGCCGAGATCCTTGGCACCCAGCGGACCGAGCACCTGCGCCTGATGCGCGAGCTCACCCGCCGCAAGACCAGCGGCGACCTCGCCGACCAGCTCATCTGTGACTACGGACTGTTCCATCTGGAAGCCGACCTGCGCTGGCTGGAGCTGACCGCCGCCCGACTCGACCAACTCGCCACGGAGATGCGCTCGTGACCAACGACACGGCACCCCTGCTCGCCGGGACCGGCCTGCGCAAGACCTACGGCTCCACCCCCGCTCTGGTCGACGCGGCCATGTGCGTGCGCACCGGTGAGGTGGTCGCCGTCATGGGGCCTTCCGGCTCGGGCAAGTCGACGCTGCTGCACTGCATGGCCGGCATCGTGGCGCCCGACTCCGGGCGGATCACCTACGACGGCCGGGAACTGTCGGCGATGTCCGACGTCGAGCGCAGCGCGCTGCGCCGCAGTGAGTTCGGCTTCGTCTTCCAGTTCGGCCAGCTGGTACCCGAACTGACCTGCCTGGAGAACGTCGCTCTGCCGCTGCGGCTCGACGGGGTCAAGCGCCGGGCGGCCGAGCGCCGGGCCACCGGGTGGCTGGACCGTCTGGAGGTCAGCGACGTGGCGCACAAGCGGCCGGGCGAAGTCTCCGGCGGCCAGGGCCAGCGGGTCGCGGTCGCCCGGGCTCTGGTCAACCGGCCGCGTGTGCTGTTCGCGGACGAGCCGACCGGCGCGCTCGACTCGCTCAACGGCGAGCGGGTGATGCGCCTGCTCACCGAGGCCGCCAGGGAGACGGGCGCGGCCGTCGTCCTGGTCACCCACGAGACGCGGGTGGCCGCGTACTCCGACCGCGAGATCGTGGTCCGCGACGGCAAGACGCGCGACGCGGAGCTGGTCGCATGATGTCGCGGTGGGCCCGGGACCTGATCCTCGGGGCGCGGCTGGCCTGGGCCGGCGGCCGGGACGGTTGGGTCCGGGCCGTGATGACCGCCGTCGGCGTGGGCGTCGGGGTCGCGATGCTGCTGGCGGCGTCCTCCATCCCGGCCATGCTGCAGGCCCGGCACGACCGGGGCATGGCGCGTGACTACACGATGTTCGGCGGCACGCCGCTGGCCAAGAGCGACCGAACACTGATGGTGCAGCCGATCGACACCACGTTCCGCGACGCCCCGGTGCGCGGGGTGGCACTCCAGCCCGACGGTCCCACCGCGCCGGTGCCACCCGGAGTCAAGGCCCTGCCGCGGCCGGGCGAGATGGTCGTGTCGCCGGCCCTGGCGAAGCTGCTGTCCTCCACCGACGGTGCACTACTCAGGCCCAGGCTGCCCTACCGGATCGCCGGCACCATCGGTGACCAGGGCCTCGCCGGCCCCCGCGAGTACGCCTTCTACCTCGGTAGCGACCAGCTCGCCGGCAACCCCGACGCGTACCGCATCGACCACTTCGGTGGCCACAACACCAGCGAGGCGCTGAGCCCGATGCTCGCACTGCTGGTCGTCATCATCTTCGTCGTTCTGCTGCTGCCCATCGGGGTGTTCATCGCCGCGGCGATCCGCTTCGGCGACGAGCGTCGCGACCGGCGCCTCGCCGCCCTGCGCCTGGTCGGGGCCGACGGCTGGATGGCGCGGCGGATAGCTGCCGGCGAAGCCCTGATCACCGCGGCCCTGGGTGTCCTGGCCGGCGCGGCGTTCTTCCTCGTCGGAATTCAGTTCGTCGAGCGGATCACGCTGATGGAGATCAGCCTGTTCACCTCGGACGTCCGCCCCGACCCGATGCTCGCCACCCTGATCGTGCTGGCCGTGCCGGCGGCGGCCGTCGGCGTCACCGTGCTCGCGCTGAGGCGCATCGTCATCGAACCGCTCGGCGTCGTCCGCCGATCGGGCAGCACCCGCCGCCGGCTCTGGTGGCGGTTGGCGCTGCCGGCGCTGGGCCTGGTGCTGCTGTACCCGCTGATCGGTGGGGTCGGCAGAACCGCCGTGTACGCGAACCCGTTCCAGGTCGCCACCGGAGCCGTGCTGCTGCTGATCAGTGTGACGGCCATCCTGCCCTGGCTGATCGAGGCCGTGGTGCGCCGGCTCGGCGGTGGTGGGGTCGCCTGGCAACTGGCGATCCGCCGGCTCCAGTTGGGCAGTGGAACCGCCGCCCGGATAGTCAACGGGATCGCCGTGGCGGCGGCCGGCGGCATCGCGCTGCAGATGCTGTTCTCCGCCGCGGCGGCCAGCCACGTCGCCCCCACCAGTCAGGACACCGCCCGGGCGCAGGTCCAGGCCGGCCTCGGGCGGGTCGACAGCGCCGCGCGGGCCATGGAGATCGACACGAAGTTCCGCTCCACGCCGGGCGTCCGCTCGGCGTGGAGCCTCGCCAACTTCTCCGGCGTCGATCCGTCGGCGCCGCCGTCAGCAGACGGCAAGCCTTCCGCCTTCCGCCTGGTCGTCGGCGACTGCCCGGCGCTGATGGAGGTGGCGGCGATCGACCGGTGCGCCGACGGCGACGTATTCCTCGTGGAGAACCAGATCGGGGGCGGCTACGACGGGGCCACGCCCGGCCCAGGCCAGCGCGTCCAGATCGGTGCCGTCGGGTGGACGGTTCCCATCTCGGCGCGGGCGGCCCAGGCCAGGCGGGATCCGGTCGGCAGTATTGTCGGCGGGGTTTTCGCCACCCCCTCGGCTGGCAACGTGGCCGCGCTGCGGCGACCCAGTGTGAGCACGCTGCTGCGGGTGGACCCGGGGACGCCCAACGTCTACGAGCACATCCGCAACACGGCGTTCAATGTCAGCCCGGCCATGTACGTGAACATCCTGCAGGCCACCAGTGCGTCCAACCAGTTCACCAACATCCGGCGGGGACTGTTCATCGGTCTGGTGGTGACCCTCCTGCTGATCGGCGCGAGCCTGCTGGTGTCGACGCTGGAGCAGTTGCAGGAACGGCGCAAGCTCCTCGCGGTACTAGTCGCGTTCGGTACCCGGCGGGCGACCTTGAGCTGGTCGGTGCTGTGGCAGACGGCGGTGCCCGTACTGCTCGGCCTCGGGCTCGCGGTCGTGACCGGCGGTGGCCTGGGCGCGGTGCTGCTCGCGATGGTGGGCGAGCCGCTGCGGTTCGATTGGCTGAGCATGGCCGGGATAGCGGGCGCCGGGGCGGCCGTCGTCCTGCTCGTCACCGCGCTCAGCCTGCCGGTCCTGTGGCGGCTGTTGCGCCCCGAGGGACTGCGCACGGAGTGACACATTGCCGGGATCATGACACGGGCCGTCCGGCACGAGCCTTATCGCGGGCGTCGTGGGGTACCAACCGAACGTGTTGATTGTCGTGGACGCCGCGAACGTGGTCGGATCCGTGCCGGACGGCTGGTGGCGCGACCGGGCCGGCGCCACCGAGCGGTTGCGGGACGCGCTCGCCGTGGCCGGGCAGGGTGCGGTGGAGGGCGCCGCCGACGACGACGAACTCGTCCTCGTCGTCGAGGGCGCCGCCCGCAAGGTGCCGGCTGTGCCCGGAGTGCGCGTGCTCGCCGCCGACCGGTCCGGCGACGACGCCATCGTGGACCTGCTCAGACGCGAGGGCGACGGTGACGGGGTCGTCGTCACCGCCGACCGTGGTCTGCGCGACCGGGTGACGGAGTTGGGCGCACGGGTGGTCGGCCCGAGCGCCCTGCGCATCCGCCGGTAGATCGATTCAAGCTCCCCGCTCAACCCAGCCGCACGGTCCCCTCGCGTGCCAGGGTCGCGCCCTGCGCCAGTCCCGCCTCGAGTGCCGCCACGCGCCGGGAGGGGTCCAGCACATTGGGGCCGATGGCCGTCCGCGCCCCGGCGTCGGGCTTGACGAGAACCACGGAGGCCCGTTCGCGCAGCGCGGCCAGCTCCTCGGGCGGTGCGCCGAGCGGTGACGTGTCGGCCATCGGGGCGATCACCACGATCTCGGAGGCGTCGGAGGCGAGGTCGGCATTGGTGCCCGAGCGTAGGCCTCCGTCCACGTAGCGGCGGCCGTTGATAGCCACCGGCGGGTACACGCCCGGCACGGCGCAGCTCGCCGTCATGGCGCGCACCAGCGGTACCCCCGAGTCCCGGTCCCAGGCGACGAATTCGCCGCTCTCCGCCTCGACGCCGGTGATGATCAGGCGGCGCTGCGGCCACTCCTGCTGGGGCATCCGCGACGCGAACCACCTGACCTGCTTCTCCGGGTCGCCCACCGGCGCGCTCACCGCCAGCGCGCCGACGCGGGCGCGGGCCTCCCGTGGATCCAACGAGCCGTCGCGCAGGATGCTGAAGGCCCGCATCACCAGCCCCAAGTCGACATTGGGCGACTTCTGCTCCTCGTCCTCGCGCTGCATGGCGACGGCCAGGTCCAGGTCGAGACCGCTCGCCACCATCGTGCCGACGATCGAACCGGCCGAGGTGCCCACCACCACGTCGGCGCCGGTCAGGTCGATCCCGGCCTCGCGCAGCCCGTACAGAACGCCGACCTCCCAGGCGATGCCGGTGATCCCACCGCCGCCCAGCACCAACGCCGTGCTCATGTCGTCGCTCCGCCCGGCGACCCAAACCACGCGCTCACGCGTAGAACCTCGCTACCGTTTCGGCGACGCAGCAGGGCTTCGACCCGCCTTCGACCTCGACGGTGACCCGGGCGACCACCTGGACCCCGCCCTCCACCGGCGTGACCTCGACAAGTTCGACCCCGCCGCGCACCCGACTGCCGACCGGTAACGGCGCGGGGAAGCGGACCTTGTTGAGGCCGTAGTTGACCGCCATACGTACGCCGTCGACCTGGTAGACGCCCGCGTTCAGTACGGGCACGAGCGACAGGGTCAGGAAACCGTGGGCGATCGTGCGCTTGAACGGCCCCTTGGCCGCTCGCTCCGGGTCGACGTGGATCCACTGGTGGTCGCCGGTCGCATCGGCGAACAGATCGACCTTCTTCTGGTCGACCTCGTGCCAGTCGCTGTACCCGAGGTGCTGGCCGGCGGCTTCGGCAAGTGCCGCCAAAGACGGGAACTCTCTCATGCACTCGGAGTGTAAGTTCTTTGCCTGTGAACGTCGATGGTCGTACGGCGCGTGCGGTTCGCACCCGCCGAGCGGTCGTGGACGCGCTCCTGGCCCTGCTTGCCGAGGGTGACCTGCGGCCCGGCGCGGAGCGCATAGCCGAGCGCGCCGGCGTGTCGCTGCGTGCCCTGTGGACCAACTTCGCCGACCTGGAGACGCTGTACGCCGCGGCGGGCCAGCGTCAGCTCGAACGGCAGACCGAGCTGGCCCGACGGATCAATCCCCGGCTGCCGCTGGAGCAGCGGGTGGCGGCGCTGTGCCGCCAGCGGGCCCAGGTACTCGAGTTCCTGGCCCCGGTCGCGCGCGCCGCGCAACTGCGCGAGCCGTTCTCCGCGCAGTTGCGGGCCAACCGGGCCCGCCAGTACCAGATTGCCCGTGGCGAGCTGGCCCAGCTGTTCAAAGCCGAGCTCGCCGAGGCCGGTGGGCGTGCGGAGGAGCTGCTCAACGCGCTCACCGCGGCGAGCACCTGGCCGGCGTGGTCCGCGCTGCGCGACGACCTCGGTCTCGCGGTGCCGGCCGCCCGGCAGGCGATGGCGCGGACCCTGTACTCGCTACTTTCGCAGCGATTGACCGATCAGTAGAGTGCACTGCGAGTGCATGTTCTTTTGAAGGGACGGACCATGGCCCGAGTCGCGATCGTTACCGGTGCAGCCCGTGGGATCGGCGCCGCCACTGCCGAGCGGTTGGCCGCCGACGGGTTCGACGTCGCCGTGCTGGACCTCGACGAGGCGGCGTGCAAGGACACCGTCGGTCGGATCACCGAGACCGGGCGCCGCGCCCTCGCGGTCGGCGCGGACGTCTCCGACGCCGCGGCTGTCGACGCCGCCGTCAGCCGGATCGCCGAGGAGCTCGGTGCGCCGAGTGTGCTGGTCAACAATGCCGGCGTCCTCCGTGACAACCTGCTGTTCAAGATGAGCGACAGTGACTGGGACACCGTCATGAACGTGCACCTGCGCGGCGCGTTCCTGATGAGCCGGGCGGCCCAGAAGTACATGACCGAGCAGAAGTGGGGTCGCATCGTCAACCTGTCCAGCAGCTCCGCGCTGGGCAACCGCGGTCAGGCCAACTACTCGGCGGCCAAGGCCGGCCTACAGGGCTTCACCAAGACTCTCGCGATCGAGCTCGGGCAGTTCGGCATCACGGTCAACGCGGTAGCGCCGGGCTTCATCGTCACCGACATGACAGCCGCGACCGCTGCGCGGGTCGGCATGGACTTCGAGGAGTTCCAGGCCGGCGCCGCCAAGCAGATCCCGGTACGCCGGGTCGGCCGCCCCGACGACGTCGCGCACACGATCTCGTTCCTCGCCAGCGAGGGCGCGGGTTTCGTGTCGGGACAGGTCATCTACGTCGCCGGCGGACCACTCAGCTGACGATGGACGCCATTGAGCTTCGCGAGCGGGTACGCGACTTCCTGCGTGGCCACGACCCGGCCACGACCGACCGGCAGGAGTTCCTGCGCGCCCGCTTCGACGCGGGCCTGGCCTGGATCAGCTTCCCGCAACGTCTGGGCGGCCTGGGCGCACCGCGTGCGCTGCAGCCCGTCGTCGACGACGAGTTCGCGGCTGCCGGGGCGCCCGACAACGACCCGATGCGCATCGCCATCGGGCTCGGCATGGCCGCCCCGACGATCCTGCGCCACGGCAGCGACGAGCAGCGCAGGCGGTGGCTGCGCCCGCTGTGGACCGGCGAGGAGGTGTGGTGCCAGCTGTTCAGCGAGCCCGGCGCCGGCTCCGACCTCGCCGCCCTCGGCACCCGCGCGACCAAGGACGGCGACGGCTGGATCGTCGACGGGCAGAAGGTCTGGACGTCGCTGGCACACGAGGCCCGGTGGGCGATCCTGATCGCGCGCACCGATCCGGCGCTGCCCAAGCACCAGGGCATCACCTACTTCGTCTGCGACATGACCGACCCGGGCGTCGAGGTGCGGCCGCTTCGGCAGATCACCGGCGAGGCCGAGTTCAACGAGGTGTTCCTCACCGGGGTCCGTATCCCCGACGCGCACCGCCTCGGCGAGGTCGGCGAGGGCTGGCGGGTCGCGCAGACCACGCTGATGAACGAGCGGGTCGCGATCGGCGGTGGCGCCGCGCCGCGCGAGGCGGGCTTTGTCGGCGTCGTGGCAAGGGCCTGGCGGGAGCGGCCGGAGCTGCGCAGCCCCGGCCACCACGACACGCTGATGCGGCTGTGGGTGGCCGCCGAGGCGGGACGGCTGGCCGCCCAGCGGCTGGGCGAGCAGTTGGCCGCCGGCCAGCCGGGCTTCGAGGGCTCCGCCGTGAAGTACGCGTACGCGCGGCTCAACCAGGAGATCTCCGGCTTCGAGCTGGAACTGATGGGCGAGGACGGCCTGCGCTACGACGACTACACGATGCGCCGGCCGACCATCTCCGACTGGCGGCAGCGCTCGCCGGGCTACCGGTACCTGCGGGCCAAGGGTAACTCCATCGAGGGCGGCACCTCGGAGATCCTCGCGAACATCATCGCCGAGCGGGTGCTCGGCCTTCCGCAGGAGATCCGGGTCGACAAGGACGTCGCGTGGAAGGACCTGGCCCGATGAGTCTTCTGTACACCGATGTCGAAGAAGAGCTGCGGGGGGCGGTCCGCCGGGTGCTCGCCGACCGGGCACCGTGGGTCGGCGTGCTCGCGCGCACCGAAAGCGACGAGCCATACGACCGTTCGCTCTGGCGCACCCTGGCCGCCGACATCGGCTGCGCCGCGCTGCCCGTACCCGAGAAGTTCGGCGGCGCGGGCGCCTCCTGGCGTGAGGTGGCGGTCGTGGCCGAGGAGCTGGGTCGCGCGGTGGCTCCGGTGCCCCATCTCGGGGCGTCGATGGCCACCGCGGCGCTCATCGCCGTCGAGGACGAGGATCTGCTGGCGGCGGTGTCGACCGGGGAGCGCACCGTGGTGCCTGCCGTGGCGCTGTCCGATCCGCCGTGGTCGCCGCGTCGGCAGGTGCGCGCCGACGGCGACGTGGTGACCGGCACCGTCACCAGCGTCGCTGACGCGCTCGCGGCCGATGTGCTGCTCGTGTACGCCGACGACGCGCTCTACGCCGTCGAGGCCGCCGACGCCACCCGTACCCCGGTGCTTTCCCTCGATCTGACCCGGCGGCTGTGTGACGTCTCGTTCGACGCGACCCCGGCCAGGCGACTCGCGAGCCGCGACGCGGCCCGTAACGCCTGGTCGCACGCCCACTGGGGCGGTGCGGCGCTGCTCGCCAGCGAGCAGCTAGGCCTCGCGGAGTGGTGCCTCGAGACGACCGTCGAGTACGTGAAGACCCGCCACCAGTTCGGCCGGCCGGTCGGCTCGTTCCAGGCGCTCAAGCACCGGCTCGCCGAGCTGTGGGTCGCGATCACGCAGGCTCGCGCGGTGGCCCGGTATGCCGCCGGGTGCCTGGCCGACGACGACCCGGACGCCGCGGTGGCGGCCTCGCTCGCCCAGGCCCACTGCGGGCCGATCGCAGTCCGGGCGGCGGAGGAGTGCGTGCAGATGCATGGCGGTATCGCGATGACGTGGGAGCATCCGGCGCACCTGTACCTCAAGCGGGCCAAGAGCGCGTCGATCGCGCTGGGCACCCCCGGGCATCACCGTGCCGAGCTGGCGAAGCTGGTCGATCTGCCCAGCTGACCGCCTATCCTGGCGGCATGGCGCGCACCCGGCTGTACCGCAACGGAGTCCTAGAGGCCGAGGACTTTCCAGTCGACAAGATCTCCGACCACCTCTGCGACGACGAGGCGGTCGTTTGGCTCGACCTGTGCGGGCCCACCCAGGCCGACTTCGACATGATCGGCGAGGAGTTCGGCCTGCACCACCTGGCGGTCGAGGACGCCATGAACTTCGGCCAGCGCCCGAAGCTCGACCGGTACCGCACGCACCTGTTCATCTCGGCCTATGGGATCCAGTTGGACGGCCACCAGGGCAGGCTAGACACCTGTGAGATCGGCATCTTCGTCACGCCGCAGGCCCTGATCACCGTGCGGCGCGACGACCGGTTCGACATGGGCGAGGTGGTGAGCCGCTGGGACGACAACCCCGACCTGGCCAAGTACGGGGTGGCGTTCCTGCTGCACGGGTTGCTGGACTACCTCGTCGACGGGCAGATGGCCGCGGTGCGGGAGCTCGACCAGTCCCTGGAGGACGTCGAGGACCTGCTCTTCGACGCCGGCCGGTCGACCGTGCACGCCGTGCAGCGCCGCTCCTTCCAGCTGCGCCGGAGCCTGGTCGTGCTGCGGCGGGTGGTGCTGCCGATGCGTGAGGTCGTCAACGCGCTGATGCGCCCCACGCTGCACGTGGTCGGCGAGCCGATGCTGCCCTACTACCAGGACGTGTACGACCACGTGCTGCGCGCCACGGAGTGGACCGAGTCGCTACGGGATCTGGTGACGACGATCCTGGAGACGAACCTCACCGTCCAGGGCAACCGGATGAACCTGATCATGAAGCAGGTGACGAGCTGGGCGGCGATCATCGCGGTGCCCACGGCGGTGACCGGCTTCTACGGCCAGAACGTGCCGTATCCGGGCTTCGGCAAGATGTGGGGCTTCGTCGCCTCCATATTGGTGACCATCGTGGTCTCCGTTGCGCTCTTCGTCACATTCCGGCGCAAGGACTGGCTCTGACACGCTCGGTCACCCCGTTTTACCGGTCCACCAACCGGGATCGTGGGACTCCTCCGACAGGTCGCTTGCCGGCGAAAGTACCCTGGTCGTCATGCCGGAGCAGTGGCACCACTTTCGTTACCCCGGTCCGGAGGTCGGCCGTCAGGCCCTGACCCAGGCGGATATCGACGCTTTCGGTCTCGACCGGTGGCGTGAGCTACCGCGCGCACAGACCCCACCGTGGCCCGACCCGACGGTGGTCGACGAGGTCGCCGACGTGCTCAGCACGGTCCCGCCCATCGTCGCGCCGTACGAGGTCGATCAGTTGCGTGACCGGCTCGCCCTGGTCGCCGACGGCAAGGCGTTTCTGCTGCAGGGCGGTGACTGCGCCGAGACGTTCGCCGACAACACCGAGAGCCACCTGCTGGCCAACGCCCGCACGCTGCTGCAGATGGCCGTCGTGCTCACCTACGGGGCGAGCCTGCCGGTGATCAAGGTGGGCCGGGTCGCCGGGCAGTACACCAAGCCCCGTTCAGCACCCACCGACGCCCTCGGCTTGCCGGTCTACCGTGGCGACCTGATCAATTCGCTGGACCCCGATCCGCAGGCCCGGGTCGCCGACCCGCAGCGCATGATCCGGGCATACGCCAACGCGTCCAGCGCCATGAACATGCTCCGCGCGTACCTGGGCGGCGGCATGGCCGACCTGCACGCCGTCCACGACTGGAACAAGGGGTTCGTGCGGGACTCCGCCGCCGGGCAGCGCTACGAGGCGATCGGCCGCGAGATCGACCGGGCGATGGGCTTCATGCGCGCCTGCGGAGTCACCGAGGACGACGCGCTGCGCCGCGTCACACTGTACTGCTCGCACGAGGCTCTGGCCCTCGAGTACGAGCGGCCGCTGACCCGCATCGTCGGTGACAAGGCATACGGTCTGTCCGGCCACTTCCTCTGGGTCGGCGAGCGCACCAGGCAACTCGACGGGGCGCACATCGACTACATCTCACGCATCGCCAACCCGATCGGCGTCAAGCTCGGGCCCGGCACCACGCCGGAGACCGCGATCGAACTGTGCGAGAAGGTCAACCCCGACAACATCCCCGGCCGGCTCACGCTGATCTCGCGGATGGGCAACGGCAAGGTCCGCGACGTGCTGCCCACCATCGTCGAGAAGGTGACCGCCGCCGGCGCCCGCGTGGTGTGGCAGTGCGATCCGATGCACGGCAACACCATCGAGTCGTCGAACGGGTACAAGACCCGTCACTTCGACCGGGTCGTCGACGAGGTGCTCGGCTACTTCGAGGTGCACCGCGACCTGGGTACCCACCCGGGCGGCCTGCACGTCGAGCTGACCGGCGAGAACGTCACCGAGTGCCTCGGCGGTGCCCAGGCGATCGAGGACGCCGACCTGCCCGACCGGTACGAGACCGCCTGCGACCCGCGCCTGAACACCCAGCAGTCCCTGGAGCTCGCGTTCCTCGTGGCGGAGATGCTCCGTGGCTGACCGGGCACTGGTCGACCTCCGCTCCGACACCGTCACCAGGCCGACCCCGGCCATGCGCGAGGCGATGGCCGCGGCCGAGGTCGGCGACGACGTGTACGGCGAGGATCCGACCATCAACGCCCTGCAGGCCGAAGTAGCGGCGCTGTTCGGCCACGAGGCGGCGCTGTTCGCCCCGACCGGCTCGATGGCCAACCAGATCGCGATCCAGCTGGTGGTCCCGCCGGCCGAGGAGCTGCTCTGCGACGCCGACGCGCACGTGGTCACGTACGAGATCGGGGCCGCGGCGGCCATCGGCGGCGTGTCCAGCCGTACGTGGCCGCCTCGCGGCGCCGATCTCGATCCTGACGAGGTCGCCGCGCTGATCCGCCCCGACGGGTACATGGCGGTGCCGACCCGGGCGATCGCGGTCGAGCAGACCCACAACCGGGGCGGCGGCGGAGTCATCCCGCTCGCCACCCTGCAGCGACTGCGCGAGGTGGCTGACTCCGCCGGCGTCGCCCTGCACTGCGATGGCGCCCGGATCTGGCACGCCCACGTCGCCGACCAGGTGCCCCTCGCGACGTACGGGCGGCTGTTCGACACCATGTCGGTCTGCCTGTCCAAGGGTCTGGGCGCGCCGGTCGGCTCGCTCGTCCTCGGCTCGACGGAGAAGATCGACAAGGCGCGCTGGATCCGCAAGCGGATGGGCGGCGGCATGCGGCAGGCCGGAGTGCTGGCCGCCGCCGGCCAGCACGCGCTGCGCCACCACATCACCCGGCTCGCCGATGACCACGCCCGGGCCGCCCGCCTCGCCGCCGCGCTCGCGCCGTTCGGCGTGGTCGACGCCGACTCCGTACGCACCAACATCGTGCCGCTGGACCTGACGAAAGCACCTGTGGACGCGCTCGCGCTGGGCTCCGCCGCGAAGGCTCAGGGCGTACTCGTGTCGGTGATGGGGCCGCGGATCGTGCGCCTGGTCACGCATCTCGACGTCGACGACGCCGGGATAGACCGGGCGATCGACGTCCTGACGGCGATCCTCCGCTAGGGCGCGAGACCGCGGAAGCGCTAGGGCGCGAGACCGCGGAAGCGCTAGGGGGCGAGACCGCAGAAGCGCGCTAGGGCAACTGGACTGGTATCCCGCGCAGACCGCGCTCATCCCGGACCTCGAAGAAGGTCATTACTTCAACGAGTAGACGAGTAAGTCCTGAAGTGCCCGACAGTTAGGACTTACTCGTCTGGGGTGCGAGAGACCGTAGAAGCGCGATGTCCGCGGGATGGCCCGCGCCGTCGGCATTCGGCGTTTCGACGATGACGGGTACGCCCTGAGCCGCCGGATGCGCCAGCAGTTCGGCGAAGGGCGCGGCGCCGATCGTGCCCTTGCCCACCGACTCGTGCCGGTCGCGGGTGGAGCCGCAGGTGTCCTTGGAGTCGTTGGCGTGCACCAGCCACAGCCGGTCCGCGCCGACGGCGGCCACCAGCGCGTCGAGAGTCGCGCTCATGCCCCCCGGTGCGGCCAGGTCGTGACCGGCGGCCCAGGCGTGGCAGGTGTCGAAGCAGGTGCCCAGCCATGGGTGGCGCCCGACGGCGTCCAGGTAGGGGCCGAGGTCCTCCACCCGCGCGGCGAGGGAGCGGCCGCCGCCCGCGCTGGGCTCGACCAGCAGCTTGGGCAAACCTTGCGCCGCCGCCCGGTCGAGCAGCGGCAGCAGCCCTTCGCGTACCTGTTCAATGGCCTTGTCGGCGTGCCCGGCGTCCACCGCGCTGCCGGCGTGGAACACGACGCCGCGGGCGCCGATCGCCGCGGCGCGGCTCAGCGCGTGCTCAAGCGTGGCGAGGGAGCGCTCGACCGTGGCCGGTGTCGGTGAGCCGAGGTTGACCAGCAGCGACGCGTGTACGTAGGCGACCACCCCACGGTCGGCACAGCCGCCTGCGAACGCCTCGTCCTGGCGCGGGTCGCCCGCCGCGAGGGCCCAGCCACGGGGGTTGGACACGTACACCTGAACCGCCGCGGCTTCGCTGCGCTCCAGGTAGCGCAGTCCGGCCTTGGCCAGTCCACCCGAGACCGTGGCGTGGCCGCCGATCGGCGAGCGGGGACCGGCATTTTGATCTAGAAGAACCACAACACGACCTGATCTAGAAGCACCACAACACGACCGACGTGCCCGGCGGCACCTGCTGTCCGGCCGCGGGATTCTGGATGCGGACCTTGCCGCCGCCGATGACCTGCGCCTGCAGACCTACTTGGGCGAGCATCTGACGGGCCTCCTCGACGTCACGACCGTTCACGTCCGGTACGGCGACCGCGGCGGGCCCCTTGCTCACTGTCAGCGTGATCGTCGCGCCGGGCTCCACGCCCGTGCCGTCCACGGGGTCCTGCGCCAGCACGGTGTTGGCCGGCTTGGTGCTGTCCTGCTGCTGGACGGCGACCTTGAGGCCCTGCCCGGTCAGCGTGCCCTGGGCCTGGTCGAGCGGCTGACCGATGACGCTCGGCACGGTGACCGGCGCCCTGCCGCGGCTGACCTTGAGCAGGATCTTCGTGTTGGGCTTCACCGAGGTCTGGGCCGCCGGGTCGGTGCCCACGACCATGCCGGCCGGTACGACGTCGTCGTATACCTGCGTGACCTGTACCGCGAGCTTGAGCTGGGTCAACTCGTTCTGGGCGAGGGCGGCGTCCTTGCCCGCCTCGTCGGGCACCGCGTAGCGCTCCGGCCCGAGTGAGAGCGACAACGTGATCGTGCTGCCCCCGACGACTCGCCGGCCCGCTTCCGGGTTCTGTGCCACCACCGTGTCCCTGGGGACCTTCTCATCGAAGCGGCCGGCATCGAAGCGCACCGTGAAGCCGTTCTGCCGGGCGAGCGTGACCGCCTGGGACTTCTGGACGTCGACGAGACTCGGCGCCGTGGTGAAGCGACCCACCCCGAACCACCAGCCGCCGACGGCTACCACCAGACCGAGTACCGCCAGGACGGCGGCGACAGTGAGCCGGCCCCGCGGATTGCCGAGCACCTGCTCCTTGAGATGTTTGAGGCCACCGCCGGCCGGCTCGTCGTCGTCGATCCGGGGTCGCCGCGTGGGGGGCTCGCTGCGCGGCTGGGTACGGGGTTCGGGCAGTCGGGCCCATTGCGGCCGATTTTGCGCCAACGTCGGATCCACGTGCCGCGGCAAGATTTCCGTCAACGGTGGCATTTCCGCCCGGTGCATGTGGGCCGTCGCGTCGACGTCCTGGTGGGCGTCGTATCGCGGAACCGCCACTGTCGGTGCGGCCTCGGGCCGGAAGCGGACGGGCTCGGTGACGGTGCCGAGATCGTCGCGGGCGTCCTGCACCTCCGCCAGCATGGCCCCGGCGTCGGTGGGGCGGGCGCCCGGATCCCGGCGGGTCGCGCGGATCACCAGGTCGTCGAGGACCGGCGGCAGGCCGGGCACGAACCGCGACGGTGGCGGAACGTCACGGTCGACGTGCTGCCAGGCGACCTCGACCGGCCGTTCCGCTTCGTAGGGCACCCGGCCGGTGAGCATCTCGAACAGCACGACGCCGGCGGAGTACACATCGGCTCGCGGGTCGGCGTGCCCGTTGGTGACCAGCTCCGGCGCGACGTAGGCGACGGTCGCGAGCAGTTGGCCACCGCTGCTCGGGGCCTCCGTGCTGGCCTCCTCCACGGCCCGGGCAAGCCCGAAGTCGGCGACCTTGACCACACTGTCGAGCAGGCTGTGGTTGGGCGCCTCGGCGACCAGGACGTTTTCCGGCTTGACGTCGCGGTGCACCAGTCCGGCGCGGTGAGCGGCGGCGATCGCGGCCAGCATCTGCTCCATGATCGCCAGTGCGTCGGCCGGCTGAAGCCGCCGCTTGTCGGCGAGGAACTCCCGAAGCGTCCGCCCTCGCACGTACTCCAGCACCAGATAGGGCAGGCCCTCGTGGGTGCCCTGGTCATAGACGGCGACGACGTTCGGGTGGGTCAGCCGCGCGATCACCTTCGCCTCGTCGGTGAACCGCTCGAGGAACTTCGGCTCCTTGGCCTGCGCCGGGTGGATGATCTTCAGCGCGACGGTCCGCTCCAGGCGTTCGTCCATCGCGGTGTAGACGGTCGCCATCCCGCCCCGTGCGACCCGCGCGCGAACGCGGTAGCGTCCGTCGATGAGCGCCCCGATGAGAGTGTCGGCGACTGTCGTGTCCATCGGCAGCGAGTGTACGGCGGATGACGACCAGACGTTTAGTCTGGCGGCCCGGCGCGAAAAATCAGGGTGTCGGCGCGGCCGATGCAGTGGCGCTCGGTAATGGGCCGTCACTGACCGTAGTCGAAGGCGTTGATACGGGTCCCGGACTGCTCGGCGGTGCCACGGTGGTCACCGCGACGGACGGGGCGGGTTTCGTCGGGCCGGCGGGGCGCGCGGTGCGGGTCGCCGACGGGCGTACCGACGCCGATACCGACGGTGACGGCGGATGCGACACCGGGGCCTGGCGGTGGCGGGGCGTCTTGGAGGTCACGACGTGCGGAGCGCTCGCCGGTGCCGTCTTCTGGGGGGCGACCGGCGTCCCGGCCGAGTCCACCAGCAGGATCCCCAGACCGCCCGTGACGGCCAGGAAGGTCCCGGTGGCCGACGCGGCGACCACGGTCGCCACGGCCAGCGCGGCCATCACCCGGCGCGGATCACGCAGCGGCGACCATATGCTCTCCCGCACCTGCAGCGGCCGGCTCTCCTGCGGCGGCAGCGGCCGGCTGTGCCAGTCGTCGGTCTCCCCGCCGACTCCGACCGGGGCGCTCGCGCCGCCGACTCCGACCGGGGCGCTCGCGCCGCCGAAGCCGATCGGGGTACTCGCGCCGCCGAAGCCGATCGGGGTACTCGCGCCGTCAAAGCCGATCGGGGTGCTCCCGCCGGCGCGGTTCCCGGTTTCGACGGTGGCCTTGGGCTCGATGTTGGCCTTGGACTCGACATCGGCCTTGGACCGGTGGTCGAGGTCGTAACGGACCGAACGCCACGCGCCGAGGACCTCTCGGCGCACTGTGTCCCAGGGCTTCACGACGCTGTCCCTTTCAGTACCGTCTCTCGCGGTTCGTGGTTTCGTAGTTTGCGGGGGTCTATGAGATCTCTGGCTGTCAGGCGTGGCAGGGTGAAGGGGTGACCGACGACGCTGAGCAGCCGACCCGCTGGCTGAACCTGCCGGACATCGCCGAGCAGCTGGGGATTCCGATCACGAGGGTGCATCAGATGCTGCGGGACAACGCGCTCATCGCAGTGCGCCGCGACGGCGTGCTGCGGGTGCCCGCCGAGCTCGTGGCCGGCGACAACGTACTCAAGCACCTCCCCGGAGTGCTCACCTTGCTGCGTGACTCTGGGTATAACGACGAAGAGGCGCTTCAGTGGCTGTATACGCCCGACGAGACGCTTCCGGGCACTCCGGCGACCGCGTTGTCTGGTGACCGGGCCAGGGAGGTCAAGCGCCGCGCACAGGCGCTGGGATACTGACCGGCCGGTCAGGTGCGCCACCTCATCTACCTCGGCGTACTGCTCGGCTGCCTGGCCGGGGCCCTCTGGCTGGAGCCGATCCTGCGGGTTGGCGTGCTGCGCCAGCGGCGGCGACTGCTGTTGACGCTGCTGCCGGTCGTCGTCGTGTTCACGGCATGGGACCTCGCCGCGATCGCAGCCGGTCACTGGACCTTCGACCCGGCCCGGACCACCGGGATACTGCTGCCGGGGCGGCTGCCGCTGGAAGAGTTGCTCTTCTTCCTGGTCGTACCGGTCTGCGCAGTGCTCGGCTTCGAGGCGGTCCGCACGGTGCTGGCCCGCCGGGGCACAGGATCGCCACGGCCACCCGGCCCGAACTCGCCTCAACGCCCCGCCCCACGGTCGTTACAACTTCCGGGACATTCTGATCTCAGCGGGGGCCGAAGGCCACTACTTCCCAGTAACCAATCCGAGCGTTCACCCGACAGTCATCGGGAGACGCCGTGACGTACACGGTCGCGGCGGTGCTCGGCGTGCTCGGTGCGCTCATCGTCGATGTCGCGCTGTTACGGACCCGGCTGGTGGCCCGGCTGACGTTCTGGGCCACGTACCCGATCATCTTTGCTTTTCAACTGCTGTCCAACGGGGTGCTGACGGGGCTCGGGGTGGTGCGTTACAACCCGGAGGCCATCCTGGGCCTGCGGATCGCGTACGCGCCGGTGGAGGACCTCGCGTTCGGCTTCGCTCTCGTGCTGACGTCACTGTCGGTATGGGTGTGGCTAGGGCGTAGGGAGGCCCAGCCCTAGCGAGACGGTTTACCGTCGCTCGGCCACGAACGTGCCGCGCTGGGGAACCGTGAACACCAACCCACGTTCCCGCACGGTCGCTATCGCATGGCGCACCGTGCCACGGGCCACCCCGTACTGCTGCTGGAGTGTGGACTCGCTCGGCACGGGGCGCTCGATTCCATGATCAGGGAGAGTTTGGGGTGCTATAGCGCCGCAAACTCTCCCTGATCATGGAGAGGGATGAGTCAGGTCAGCCGGCGGGTGGCGGCCGCGGCGAGGTCGGTCAGCGCCTCGACGCCCTCGGCATCGAGGGGCACGGTGCCGAGCGCGGCCAGGGCCGACCGGGTCAGCTCGGCGATGCGCTCCTCGGTGCGATCCAGCGCCCCGGTCGCAGTGATGATCTCACGCAGCCGGCGAACGCCGGCCTCGTCGAGGTTCGGATTGCCGAGACCTTCGCGCAACTGCCGCCCGGACGCCTCGTCGGCCGCCTCGAAGGCCGCCGCCACCAGGTAGGTGCGCTTGCCCTCACGCAGGTCGTCGCCGGCCGGCTTGCCGGTCACCGCCGGGTCACCGAAGACCCCGAGTACGTCGTCGCGCAGTTGGAACGCCTCGCCGAGCGGCAGGCCGAACGCCGAGTACGCCCGGACGACGTCGGCGGGTGCGTCCGCGAGGGCGGCGCCGAGCAGTAGGGGCCGCTCCACCGTGTACTTCGCCGACTTGAAGCGCGCCACCAGCCCGGCCCGTTGCAGCGACGTGTCGCCGGTGACCTGGGTGTGGATGTCGAGGTACTGCCCGACGGTGACCTCGGTGCGCATGTCATCGAAGACACTCCGCGCCCGGGCCAGGGTCGCGGGGTCGAGACCGCTGCTGTGCAGCAACTCGTCGGACCAGACCAGGCACAGGTCGCCGAGCAGGATGGCCGACGCCATGCCGAAGTCTTCCGGCTCGCCCAGCCATTTCGACTCGCCGTGTAGCGACGCGAAGTGCCGGTGTACGGCGGGCTCGCCCCGGCGGGTGTCGGAGCCGTCCATCACGTCGTCATGGATAAGCGCGCTGGCCTGTACGAACTCGAGTGCCGCCGCCCCGGCGACGACCTCGTCGCGGTCGATCCCGCCAGCGGCCCGGTAGCCCCAGTAGGCGAACGCCGGGCGCAGCCGCTTGCCGCCGCCGAGGACGAACTTCTCGATGGCGTCGGCGACCGGCACCAGGGCCTCGTCGATGGTCGTGAGATGGTCGCGCCTGCGGGCCAGGAACGCGCAGAGGGCGGCGTCCACGCGCGTACGCAGACCGGCCCGGTCCAACACAGACGCCGTCACGAGACCCGAACTTAGTCTCACCCGGCCCGGGCCGCGGCGGCGCCCCCCGGGCCGGTGGGGAGGTAGGGAACAGCGGATCGGTAGAGGTCGGCGTAGTCGCGAACGGCCGGCACAGCGCGCAGCGGGCGCAGACGCGGATGCAGTGCGGTGAGCTGACGCAGGGCGCGGACGGAGCCGACGCGTACGGTCGTGAGCAGCGCTGCCCGCGCGGTCGCGCAGGCACCTTCCACCTCGCGGGTGTCCAGCTGCGCGGCCGCGAGCCAGCCGGCGTACAGCGCCCAGGCCCGCAACCGGATCCGCCGGTCGGCGAGCGCGGCGCGAAGTAGCGGCTCGGCCACCCGAGGGCGGCCCAGCGCGGCGTAGCAGCGGCCGGTCATCGCGGTCAGCTCGGCATCGTCGAACCAGTACAGCCAAGCCGGGTCGCGCTCGGGGTCCCGCCGTTCGAACGCCCGCTCCGCTCCGGCGAGGGCCTGCTCGCAGGCACGGCGCTGCCCGGCACGCGCCGCCGCGAACGCCATGCGGTGCAGCAGCAGGGCGCGGGCCGTCGCCGACGCCGTCGGGCGGGCCAGTCGGTATCCCTGCCGCGCCAGTTCCAGCGCCGCCCGCGGGTCGTGCGCGGCGCCGGCGGGTGAGGGGCCCGCGTTTGCGGTGTCGCCCGCGTTGAGGTGGGCGAGCGTCGTGAGCAGGTGGCCCAACAGGCCATGCGCCCCGGCGGCGGTCGCCGCCTCGACGCCCACCCGGTGCGCGCGTCGGGCCCGAACGGGTGCACCCGCGTCGGCCGCCACCCAACAGGTGAGCTGGGCCAGTTCGGCGACGGCCGGCAGCAGGCGTCGGCGCTGCACCTCGCTCAGGTTGCCCGGGCGGAGCAGGCGCAGCGCGGCCGACAGTTCCCGACCGGTCAGCCTGGTCAGGTCTGCGCCGCCGACAAGGTCGTCCATCCGCCGCAGCGCCGCGATGCGCGAAGCCAGCATCGTCGCGTCCATCCGGGTGGCCGGACCCTCGACCGGGGCGTTCGTCGCGCCCGCGACCGCGGGCAGTGGGGCGTTCGTCGCGCCCGCGACCGCAGCTAGCGGGGCGTTCGTCGCGCCCGCGTCCGCCGGCAGCCAACTCTCTGGGGGATCTGCCGTCAGGCCAGCGGGAGCGTCGCCGCGCCGAGCACGGGCGAAGCCGGCGGCGCGCTCCAGATCATCGAGCGGCACGTCGAGAACGACCGCCAGCCACCGCAACCAGCGCTGGCTCGGGATGCGCTCCTCCCGCTCCCACCGGGAAACCTCGTGGCGGGTCAGGGTCGGCACGCCGGACGCGGCGCATAACAATTCCGCAACCCGAAGCTGTGACCGGCCCGATGCCAGCCGGACCCGAACGAGCAACGCTCCGATGCACTCCGACCCGGATTCCGGATCGAAGTCCTGTCGCGAGGGAGTCATGGAACAACCTCCGTACGGTGGACGCCTACGTCGCGCCCTCCGAATCTCTGCGACCCCCGCGAGGTCAGTGGTACCGCAGAGGTACGACGGTTCGTCAACGTGGACCAAGATCCCGGTGAGGTCTGCGTTACTGAGGTCTCAACCGCTCTGAGACCTCAGTAACGCAGACCCGGCGGGGATCTTGGAGCGTGCTGCCGGAGCGTGCTGCCGGAGCGTGCCGTCGCCGACCCGATACGCGGCGGAGATCACGTCGCCACCTGCCGGGACAACCAGGGCGAATGCGGGTCTATGTTGGGTACAGTCCCAGCCGTGGCCCTTGGACTCCCATCAGTGATGCCCGGCGAGAAGCCGTCGATCGGCGACCTGGTGCGCTCTTCGGGGCCAACGTTCTCGTTCGAGTTCTTCCCGCCGAAGACCGCCGACGGTGAGCGGCTGCTCTGGCAGGCCATCCGCGAGCTGGAGTCGTTGCAGCCGTCGTTCGTGTCGATCACGTACGGTGCGGGTGGCTCGACCCGCGACACCACGATCGCGCTGACCGAACGGATCGCGACCGAGACCACCCTGCTGCCGTTGGCGCACCTCACCGCGGTCAATCACTCGGTCGCCGAGCTTCGCCGCGTCATCGGCAACTACGCCGAGGTGGGCATCCACAACGTGCTCGTGCTGCGCGGCGACCCGCCCGGCGACCCGCAGGCGGAGTGGGTGGCGCACCCGGAGGGCCTGCGCTACGCCAGCGAACTGGTCCGGCTCGTGCGGGAGAGCGGCGACTTCTGTGTCGGGGTTGCCGCGTTCCCGGAGAAGCACCCCCGTTCGCCCGACCTCGACACCGACGTGGACTACTTCGTCCGCAAGTGCCGCGCCGGCGCCGACTTCGCCATCACGCAGTTCTTCTTCCGATGGGAGGACTGGGCCCGGCTGCGTGACGGGGTGGCCGCCCGCGGCTGCGACGTGCCGATCATCGCGGGGGTCATGCCGGTCACCAACGTCAAGAGCATCGAGACGATGGCGAAGCTGTCGGGCGCGGCCTTCCCGGCCGACTTCGCCAAGCGGCTGCACGCGGTCGCCGACGACGCCGCGGCGGTACGGGAGATCGGGGTCGAGGTGGCCACCGAACTGTGCGAGCGGCTGCTCGCCGAGGGAGTGCCGGGGATCCACTTCATCACCCTCAACCGGTCGACGGCTACTCGGGAGATCTGGCGCAACCTCGCCGTGCACGCCACTCCTTGATGCCGACGTGGGAGGAGTACGCGGCCGGCTGGCGTGACCTGCACGGTGGGTACGACCCCAGGGCCGGCTCGCCGTTCGTGCGGGGTTGGCTGCGGCTGGCGTACGTGCTCGGGCGCGCCGCGGCCCGCGCCGGTGCCACCCCGACCGTGGTGACGGGCATCGGATTGATTCTGTCGGTGGGTGTACCGGTGGTGGCACGGCTGCCGTTCCTCGCGGCGGTGCTGGTGCTGCTGTCGGCCGTCGCGGACACGATCGACGGCGCGGTCGCGGTGCTGACCGGTCGCGCCTCGCGTTCAGGCCAGGTGTACGACGGACTCGCCGACCGGGTCAGCGAGGCGTGCTGGCTGGTGGCGCTGTGGTTTCTGGGTCCGCCGGGGTGGCTGCTGCTCGGCTGTGGGGGCCTGTCCTGGCTGCACGAGTACGTGCGGGCGCGGGCGGCAGCGGCGGGCATGAGCGAGATCGGGGTGGTGACGGTCGCGGAGCGGCCGACCCGGATCATCCTGGTCGTGGCGAGCCTGGTCGTGGCCGGGTTCCTGCCGCAAGGACCGCGAGCGGCGGCCGTGACGGTCCTCGTCGGGATCTGGGCCGTGCTGGCCGTGGTCGGCTTCGGTCAGCTCATCGTCGCCGTACACGCGAAGCTGAGAAGCTAAGCCGACCCGATCTGGCCGGCCACGATCTTCGCCGACAGCATGACCATCGGCAGTCCGCCTCCGGGGTGCACCGATCCGCCGACGAGGAACAGGCCACGGACCGGCCCCCGGTTGTCGGGCCGGCGCAGCCCGGTGAGCCCGTGCACGGGCGTACCGTAGATCGCCCCGCCCGGGGAAGCGGTCCTGGCCTGCAGATCGGCCGGCGTGAACAGCTCCCGGAACAGCACCCGGTCGCGCACCTCCACGCCGCGGGCGGCGAGCACGTCCAGGATCCGGTTGGCGTACCGCTGCGCCAGTTCCTTGACCGTCCAGTCGACACCCGCCGCGTTGTCGCCGTGGGGTGGCGCGTTGACCAGCACAAACCACGCCTCATGGCCATCGGGGCGCACCAGCGGATCGTCGGCGACCGTGACGAAGACCGCCGGATCGCGGGCGGGCTTTGCCACCACGCCCCGGCGCGGGCCGCCGAAGACGTCGTCGAACTCGGCGTCGTAACCGCGGGGGAACAGCACGGTGTGGTGGGCGAGGCCCGGGGTACGCCCGTGTACGCCGAGCAGCATGACGAAGCCGGCCAGGCTGCGCTCCCGCAGGCGGGCCGCCCGGCGCTTGTCGGGCAGGAGGTCGCGGTACACCTCCAGGGCGTCGGTGTTGGCCACCACGATGTCGGCGGGAACCTGGGCTCCGTCGGCCAGCCGGACTCCGTGCACCCGCCCGCCGGCGGCCTCGATCTCCACCACCCGGGTACCGAGGCGCACGCGTACCCCCTGTTCGTCACAGCGGGCGAGTAACGCGTCGGCCAGGGTGTTCAGGCCGCCGCGCAGGTACCAGCCGCCGTAGCGCATTTCGGCGTACGGGATCGCCAGCAGCGCGGCCGGGGCGCGCCGCGGGTCGGCGCCGGAGTAGGTGGCGTACCGCTCGAGCAGGGTGCGCATCCTCGGGTCGGACAGATATTTGCGGCTCACTCCCCGGATGGTCTGCCCCGGCCCGATCGCGTTCAGGTCGCCGACCCGCCAGGCCAGCTTGGACAGGGCAAGGGTCGAGCGGGCCGGTGTGGTGAGTACATGCCGCCAGGACGCCTCCCACACGCGCTCGGCGCGCCGCCACAGCACCCGCCACTCGTTCGCGGACCGTTCGCCCATGGCCGCGGCGATCCGCCGGGTGAACTCCGTCTGGTCGGTACACGAGTCGAGCACGGTGCCGTCGGGGAAGCGGTGACGCACGATCGGGTCGAGTTCGACGAGGTGTCCGGCCAGGTCGTCCCCGAGCAGGTCGGAGACGATGTGGGGGAGGGTCAGCAGGCTGGGGCCGGTGTCGAAGCGGAAGGTGCCCGCGCGGGTTTTGTGTACGTGCCGGCCGAGTTTGCCGCCGACAGCGCCGGCGCGCTCGTACACGGTGACCCGGTGACCCGCCGTCGCGAGGCGCAGTGCGATGGCCAGGCCGCCGACACCGGCGCCGATGACCACGACCTCGCTCATGTGCTGTCGTCCTTTGCCCGGGGGAGTAGCGGTTTAGAGGGACACGGATCCCGACGACTGTCGGTTCGGCTCGACCGACCGGTTTTTCCAGGTCAGTGTGCCTTGGCGGCGGCGCCGAAACGAGACCGCGACCAGGAAGGCGAAGGCCACGACCGAGACGGGGTGGGCCAGCGCGTCGGGAAACCACCGCCCACCGGTCACCCGGGCCGTGATCATCCGGCCAGCGACACCGGACAGGTAGCCGGCCAGCCCCGCCAGCGAGCCGGCCAGCCCCGCCAGCGAGCCGGCCAGCAGTAGCGCGAACGGCAGCACGTACAGCACGACCAGCATCGCCACGACCGCCACCGCCCCGGCGGGCGAGCCGAAGGAGGCCCACAGCGACTTGCCGTACCCGTCGGTCAGGTCCCGCCACGACGTGTACATCCGGCACGTCGCCAGCGTCGATCCGTCGGCGAGCGCGATCCGCCCGCCGGCCCGTTTGACCGCTCTGGCCAGTTCGATGTCCTCCAGTACCCGGTCGCGTACGGCCGTGTGACCGCCGGCCCGCGCGTACGTGTCGGCCTTCACCACCAGGAACTGCCCGCCGGCGGCCGCAAGCGACGGCCGCCGCGAGCGCTCCATCGCGCGCAGTGGCAGGAACGTCAGCCACGACCACTGCAACAGCGGCTGCACGAGCCGCTCACCGACCGACCCCGCCACGATCTTCGGGTACGGGGAGACCAGATCAATCGTGTCGGTCCCATCGACCCCTTCGAGTAGTGCGACTGCCGCGGCCACGGCATGCGGGGCGAGCACCACGTCGGCGTCGACGAACACGAGGATGCCGGCGGCGGTGGCGGCGGCGAGTTGCGCGCACGCGTGCGGCTTGCCGAGCCAGCCGGCCGGCAGCGGAGCACCGGTGACCAGCCGAACCCGCTCGCGCGCGATTGACCGCACAAGGTCGGCCGTCCCGTCGGTGGACCCGTCATCGAGTACGACGATCTCCAGCGCCGGTACGTCCCGCTGGGCCAGTAGTGCCCGCAGGCACGGCTCCACTCGGTGCGCCTCGTCGCGCACCGGCAGCAGTACGGCGACCGACCGGTCGGTCGCGGGCGGCCGGGCCGCCGGTCGGCGCAACAGCGCGGCGTTGACGGCGGCGTGGACGGTCAACGCGCCGGCGCCGACGGCGGCGATCCAAGCGACCCAGGCGACCCAGGCGACCCCGGCGACCCCGGCGACCCAAGCGAACCCGGCGATCATGCTGGGATCCGCCCCTCTTCCTGAGGAGGGCGCCCCTCTACCTGCCCACGCCGTAATAGGGGCGCCCTCCTCAAGAAAGCCCCCAACAGGGCGCCCCTCCTCAAGAGGGCCCCGCCCCGGACCAGAACCACCGCCAACGGCACCGCCACGCACCCCATGCCCAGCCCGCCCCAGGCCGCCGACGCGGGGAGGTGCAGGAACACCGCGTGCGCCAGCCCGCCGGAGGCGTACGTCCAGAGGTACAGCGCATGCATCGGGGCGTCGGGCCCGGGCCGGCGGGTGTCCGGGACCATGGCGATCAGCGCCATCACGACGACCGCGACGACCAGCCAGCCCAGGTAGTTGGAGACCGGAATGTCAGGTACGCCGGGAAGCGCCGGCTGGGGGTCGCGCCACGTCCAGTACCCTTCGGCGACCATCTGCGGATCGAGGAACAGGTCCCACGCCGCGAGCGCGAGACCGGCCAGCGCCACCCTGGCGGGCCCGGTGACCAGCCGCCCCGCCACCAGCCAGGCCGGCCAGGCCATCCACGTCCAGGCGAGCGGGATCACCAACGGCACCCCGAGCAGCTTCAATCCCAGCGCGTCGGCGTAGGTGTAGGCGCCGAACGGAAAGCCGGTCGCCACCCCGAGCGCCTCGACGGCCAGCCCGCCGGCGCCCGCCACGAGCACCAGTGCGGCGACGGCCCGCCAGCCTCGGCTGACCGCCGCGTGGGTGACCGAGATCGCGTACCCCAGCAGCACGGTGACCACCGTCAGCCGCGCCCGGGCCGCACCGTCGACCAGCGGGTATCCGATCTCGGCCAGGACCAGCGCCGCGAACCCCGCCCAGACGAACCGGTACCTCATACCGCGACGTGCACGGGCAGCGGTAGGGATCGACCCAGGATCCCGAAGGCACGGTCGTCGCCCGGAAAGTAGAAGTTGCGCAGGACGTCGACGAAGCCGAAGCGGCGGTACAGCCGCCAGGCGCGGGAGATGTTCTCGTCGGCTTCCGGCGTCGACAGCAGGACGGTGTGGTGGAGGACGCCGGACAGCAGCGCGCGCAGTTGCCGCCGGCCGATGCCGTGCCCCTGCTCGGTCGGGCGTACGTGCAGCTCCACCAACTCGAAACAGTCCGACAGCCAGGCCTTGCCGTCGTCGCGGCGAAGCGACGCTCTGATCTGGTCGTGCCACCACTGACCTGGGGTGGACGTGTAGCCGTACCCGAAGCCGAGCAGCGAGCCGTCGTCACCGATCGTGGCGACCCCCCGGAAGCCCGGCCGGCCGGCGTGCGCCGCCACGTACCCGCGGCGGGTCTGCAGCAGTTCGGCGTGGTAACCCATCGCCGAGCCGTACACCTCGATCACGTCGTCGAGCCGGTGCACCAGGTCGTCGGGCTGCCACGCCACGAGCCTCATCGCCGGTCGTCCTTTCCGTTCCAGCCGAGCACGTCGCGGTCGCCGTCGACGTGGAGCACCGTGAATCGGGCGAAAAGCTCCTCCGCGTACCACCGCTGGATAGGCGTCGCCGTGATCGCAGCCCGGTGCTCCGACCGACCGTACGCGAAGCCTCGGAGATCCGTGGCGCCCTGCCACACACTGACCGTGCCCTGCCAGCCCAGCGGGGCTTCCCCGACGCCGAACGCGGTGAGCAGACCCGGTGCGGCCGGCAGGGTCGCCGCGACGGTCGGGATCGCGCGCCAGAACGCCGTCGCCTGCGGGAGCCGCAGCCGGGCGCGGGTGAGCGCGAGAACCGGACCGTCGTGTTCGCGTCGTTCGTCCGCGTCCACGTCGAATGGTGAGCGGCCGGCCCATGCGCCGCGGCTGCTCACCGGCCGGAGCGCAAGCCGGCAGCGCGCCGTCGCGATCGCGCCCCAGGCCCGGCCGACCGGCGAGTCGTCGAAGCGGTCGGCCTCGGTCGCGTCGTTCCACGCGACGACGGCTGCCCACCGGGTGGGATCGGCGTCGGTGGGTCCGAAGCGAAGGTCACGACCCGTGCCGAGCAGCTTCGCGAAGGACACCCCACGGGTACGGCGCAGCCGCTGCCGGTCGAGCGCCATGCGCCAGAGTGCGCGGGGCAGGGCGGCCGGCGGTACCCGCCAGACGTGGAGGGTGACGAGTTTGTTCACGCCACCTCGGCCGGGTAGCCCGACGTGATCCGGATCAGTTCGGTGTACTCGACGGGGAAGACGGCCTGTGGGATGCCACCGGCAGCCCATATCTGGTCGTAGCCTTTCAGCGCGGTATCCACGAGCGTGCGTACCTGCTTCGGGTGGCCCAGCGGCGCCACGCCACCGATCGGCTGGCCGGTGTGGCGGCGTACGAAGTCGGGGGTGGCCCGGCGTATCTTCTGCGCGCCGACCAGCTTGGCCACCTTCGCGGTGTCCACCCGGTGGGCGCCGGAGGTGAGGATGAGCAGCGCCTCACCGTCGGCGTCGAAGATGAGGGAGTTGGCTATCTGGCCGACCTGTACGCCCAGCGCCGCCGCGGCCGCCACTGCCGTGTGGACCGCGTCGGGCAGGATCCGGACCGTGCTCGGCTGGCCCTGGGCATCGCGCGCGCCGGCCGAGCCGAGCGCGTCCTGCACCGTCTGTGCGTTGGGGTGAAGCTGCATGGGTCCATCTTGGCCGATCAGCCGGCAAACGTCTCCGTTGTTACGGCGGTAGGTCCGCCGGGCCGATCGGCCTCAATGGCCGATGGCTCCGGGACCATCCCTGCCGCGGCCGTCCGGGCGGTCTCGGCGAGTACGACGCCGGCGAGGATGAGCGCGGCGCCCGCCAACTGGAACAGGGTGAGCGCCTCGCCCAGAGCGAACCAGGCGACCGCACCGGCAAAGACCGGCTCCACCATCCCAACGATGCCGGTGCTGGTGGGCGGCAGGTGCCGCAACGCGGCCGAGACCAGCAGGTACGGCACGATCGAACCGAGGACCACCACGTAGCAGCACAGCAGCCAGACGGGCAGCCCGCCGCTGGAGACTCCCAGCAGATGCGCGGGGAAACGCCACCACGGTCGGATGACGGCGCCCGCGGCTGCTGCGAAGCCGAATGCCAGGCAGGTCAGCGACAGCGGGTCGCGGCGGGCCGCGCCGTGCCCGCCGATCACGTAGTAGACGGCGAGCAGGGCCGCCGCACCGAGGCCCGCGACGATACCGACGGGATTCAGGCGCAGATCGCCCCAGATCTCCGCGACACCCGCCAGCCCCGCGAGGCTCAGGCTCAGACCGATCCACAACTGCGGGCGTACCGGCTGGTGCTGCCCGAACCTGGCCCACAGCGCGACGAGCAGCGGTGCGGTGTACTCGAACAGCAGCGCGATGCCCACCGGCAGCCGACTGATCGAGATGAAGTACAGCAGGGGTACGAGTAGGAAGCCGGCCAGCCCGTACCCGAGCAGCAGTGGAAGTTCGCGGCGGGTGAAGCGCAGGCGGCGGGCGCCGAGCGTGAGGGCCAGCGCGAGGAGACCGACGAACGCGCCGGTGGCCCGCAGCGTGGTGAGCTGCAGAGGATCCATCCCGGCGCGCAGGACCAGCTTGGAGACGGTGCCGTTGACCGCGAACAGGGCACCGGAGGCGACCACCATGGCGGCCCCCAGAGCGGGACGGGCGGTCAAGACAGCGTCTCTGGTTTCCTGTGCGCTCCGGTGCCGGGAGTGGCGCCGGTTTTCTCTGTCGTGCCGCGCACCCGGCATCCTCCCGTGGTCTCCGGCGGCGCCGTGCCGCGTCCGTGGGCGTACAGCACACCACATGTCCGGCCCGCCCTAGATCATGGGACTCCTGCCGGTCGCCGTCCGATCAGGCGGGTCGAACCTCTGTTCTAAAAATCTCCCCTGAGCATTGAGTTTTTGTCGGGCCCCCGGTGTAGTGTTGGCCATAGTTCGAACACTAGTTCGAACTGCTCGGAAGGGACGATTCGCGGCGCCCCTTCCGAAAGCGGTTCGCGATACCGCTCGAGGCCCGGTCATCGCGGGCCGGCCTCACAGCGGGACCGTCAGCCGCCGCCCCCGACCCCCGGGCGGCGGCTGACGGTCCGCTGGCCGGGCCTGGTGTGGGGAAGCTCCATGCCCGGCCAGACACGCTGCTGCGTCTTCCTCCGCAGCGGCCTTCGACGCAGCGCCTTCGACAACCATGCGCACCTGAGGGAGACCTGATGCCGACCCGACCCAACGCCATTCCCGGTCCCAGGTCCGTGACCGCCCAGGACGGGCGCCAGGAGCTACCCGTCCCCGCGCATGCGCTTCCCCATCGCACCCCCCGGGAACTGCTCTCGCTGGCCCGGCAAGGGCTGGAGGAGGCGGCCGAGACCCGCCAGGACGGGCTGCGCTACGCCACCGCGCATCTTGCCGCGTTGCGTGCCGCCGCCGCCGTGCTCGCTGCCCGGGCGCGTCCCGCACCCGGTCGGCGCAGTCGCCTCACCAGTGTCTGGTCGCTGCTGGTCCTGGTCGCGCCGGAGCTGAGCGAATGGGCCTCCTTCTTCGCCGCCGGAGCCACGAAGCGGTCCGCCGCCGAGGCCGGCATCCCCCGGGTGGTAACCGCCCGGGAGGCCGACGACCTGATACGCGCCGCCGAGCAGTTCATCGCGGTCGTGGAAGTCGGGCTCGGCTTGTCCTACCAGTCGCTGTCGGACGGCAGTCGCCTGGCCAGCTGACGCCCCGCGCTACTCATGTCACCCGGGCTGGGGGGCTCGGAGCAGGAACATCAACGGGGGGAGAGCGGCGGTGGCCGGCTTATCGACAGCAACTTCGCCGGCAGTAGCTCCGCTGGCGGCAACGCCGACGTCTGAAGCGCTGAGGCCTGAAGCGCTGAGGCCTGAAGCGCCGACGTCGGTGACGCCGACGTCTGAAGCGCCGACGTCGGGCGAGCGATCCGGCAAGGGGCTGGCCATCCTGCGGGCGGCCGCTCTAACCGGCACGGTCCGGCGGGCCAGCGACGGTGGGGTCGGCGCGCTCGGCAGCGAACGGCTCCTGCCGGTCCTGCCCGAGTTACGGGCGCTGCTGCCCGGCCGGGGGCTGCGCCGCGGCGCCACGGTCTCGGTCGCCACCATCGGCGCCGCTCCTGACTCCCCCGTTGAGGGCTCCGCCCGGCAGGTCCGGTCCACCGGCGCCACCTCTCTTCTTCTCGCGCTTCTCGCCGCCGCGTCGGGAGCCGGCTCGTGGTGCGCGGTCGTCGGGGTGCCCACGCTCGGCGCGGTCGCCGCCGCCGAGGCGGGTATCGCCCTCGACCGGCTGGCCCTCGTGCCCCATCCGGGCCCCGACTGGACCACGGTCGTCGCGGCGCTGCTCGACGGCGTCGACATCGTGGTAGCCGCGCCGCCCGGCCCGATCGCCCCGTCGACGGCAAACCGGCTTGCTGCCCGGGCCCGGCAGCGCGGCAGCGTGCTCGTGTCATACGGGCGGTGGGACGGCGCAGACATCACCTTCGACGCGGTACGCGGGGTGTGGCAGGGGCTCGGCCAGGGCCATGGTCGCCTGCGCTGCCGGCAGCTCACCATCATGGCGCGTGGGCGCGGGGCAGCCGCCGCACTCAAGCGCACCGAGGTGTGGTGGCCCAAGGCATCCGGGCCGCTGGCCGGACACCTGGAGCGATCGTTGGCGCTCGAGCCGTTAGCGGGAGAGCGGGATCGTGACGTTGCGTCCGCGGGAGAGCGGGATCGTGACGTTCTCCGGGCGACTGGATAAGCGGGCGTGCGGACGCTGGTGCTGTGGTGTCCGGACTGGCCGGTGATCGCCGCCGAGATCATCGAGGGTGTCCCCGCACGCGGGCCGGTAGCTGTCATGCACTCCAACCGGGTGCTCGCCTGCTCCCAGGCCGCCCGTGCTGACGGGGTCCGGCGGGGACTGCGTCGGAGGGAGGCGCAGGGGCGCTGCCCGGAGCTGGTCATCGTCGAACACGACACCGGTCGTGACACCCGCGCGTTCGAGCCGGTGCTGGCCGCGGTCGAGCAACTCGCCGCTGGCGTCGAGGTCGTCCGGCCCGGGGTCTGCGGGCTCGCCGCGCGGGGCCCGGCCCGGTACTTCGGGGGCGAGGAAGTGGTCGCCGAGATGCTGGTCGAACACGTCGCGCAGGTGTGTGACGTCGAGGCACAGGCCGGCATCGCCGACGGGGTGTTCGCCGCGACCCTAGCCGCGCGCGCCGGCCGGCTGATCCCTCCCGCCGCGACGGTGCCCTTCCTCGCCGGCCTCGACGTCGCGGCGCTGGGCCGGCCCAGCCTGGCCGACCTGCTGCGACGGCTGGGCATCCACACCCTCGGCGACTTCGCCGCGCTGCCCGCGGGCGACGTGCTCGCACGGTTCGGGTTCGACGCGGCGCTGGCCCACCAGCTCGCCGCCGGGCGTGACGAGCGGCCGCTCGCCCCCCGCCAACCGCCCCCCGACCTCGATGTGGCGCAAGCGTTCGATGAGCCCGTCGACCGGGTCGACGCCGCCGCGTTCGCCGCCCGGGCTCTCGCCGAGCGGCTGCACCAGCGCCTCGCCGCGCACGGGCTGGGCTGCACCCGACTGGGGATCGAGGCGCGCACGGTGCACGGCGAAGAGCTGCACCGCACCTGGCGGCACGACGGGCTGCTGAGCGCCGCCGGCATCGCAGACCGGGTGCGTTGGCAGCTCGACGGCTGGCTGACCACGGCGGGAAAGCGTTCCGTGCCAACCTCAGCGATCACCCGGCTGCGTCTGATCCCCGACGGGGTGGTCGAGCACGCTGGCCTGCAACTCGGGCTGTGGGGCGAGGCGGGCGAGGAGCGCGGCCGGGCACACCGGGCCCTGACCCGTGTACAGGGCCTGCTCGGGCCGGAGGCCGTCGTGCTCGCCGAGCTCGGGGGCGGGCGGTCCGCGGCCGACCGGGTCCGGTTGGTGCCCTGGGGCGACGAACGTACCGTCATCGGGCCCGGTGAACCGCCCTGGCCGGGCAGGTTGCCGGCGCCCGCCCCGGCGACGGTCCTGCCCGAGCCGCTGCCCGCCAGCGTCACCACGGCCGACGGTACGCCGGTCGGGGTCACCGGGCGGCTGGCCGTGACCGGTGAGCCGGCCCTGGTCACCGTCGGCAACGCCCGGCCGGTGGAGGTGTGGGGCTGGGCCGGTCCGTGGCCGGTCGACGAGCACTGGTGGGCGCCGGACGAGGCCGACCGGCGGGTGCGGTTCCAGATGCTGCTCGCCGACGGTCAGGCCCTGCTGCTGGCGCTGTCCGGCGGCCGATGGGTGCTGGAGGCCGTCTATGACTAGGGGTGAGCATGGGCTTCAGTAACCTGGACGTGCCCTGGTCTCGGATGGAGCGGGTGCTGTCCGGGCGCCCCGATCCGAAGCGGCCGTACGTGGTGGACCCGCTCGCCGTCGACGCCGACGGCGGGGACTCGCCGGCCTGGACGCGCAAGCGGCACAAGTACACCGCGCCAGCGGAACTGGCGGCCAACGAGCACGCGCCGTCGGTGGACCGCCCCGACGGCACCGTTGCCTATGCCGAGCTGCACTGCCACTCCAACTTCAGCTTCCTCGACGGAGCCAGCCACCCCGAGGAGCTGGCCGAGCAGGCCGCCCGCCTGGGCCTCGAAGCGGTGGCGATCACCGACCACGACGGGTTCTACGGCGTGGTGCGCTTCGCCGAGGCGGCCCACGCACTGGACATCAAGACCATCTTCGGGGCGGAGCTGTCGCTGGGCCTGCCCGGCCCGCAGAACGGCGAGCCCGATCCGGTCGGTCGGCACCTGCTTCTGCTCGCGCGCGGGCCGGTCGGCTATGCCCGGCTGTCCCGCGTCATGTCGGAGGCGCACCTGCGGGGCGGGGAAAAGGGCAGGCCGGTGTACGACCTGGAGGAGGTCGCGGAGAAACTGCGCGGCCACGTACTCGTGCTCACCGGTTGTCGCAAGGGCCACGTGCCCGCCGCGCTGCTCACCGACGGGGTCGAGGCCGCCGCGGCGGAACTGGACCGGTTGAGTGCCCTGTTCGGCGCCGAGCACGTCGCCGTCGAGCTGACCCACCACGCCCACCCGGGAGACGACGAGCGCAATGACGCCCTCGCCGCCCTCGCCAAAGACGCCGGCCTACCGACCGTCGCCACCAACAATGTGCACTACGCGACACCGGGGCGCCGGCGCCTGGCCGCTGCTCTGGCCGCGGTCCGCGCAAGACGCAGTCTGGACGAGATCGACGGTTGGCTGCCCGCCGCGGGTACGGCATACCTGCGCAGCGGCGCGGAGATGGCCGACCGCTTCGCCGGGTATCCGGGGGTGGTCGAGCGGGCCGCCGCCTTCGGTCGTGAGCTGTCCTTCGACCTCAAGCTGGTCGCACCGCGGCTGCCCGACTACGCGGTACCCGAACCGGGCCTGTCCGAAATGGACTGGCTGCGACGGGTGACGATGCGCGGCGCGGCCCGCCGGTACGGCACCCGGGAGAAGAACCCGGACGCCTACCGGCAGCTCGAACGCGAGCTCGACATGATCGAGAAGTTGAACTTCCCCGGTTACTTCCTGATCGTCTACGACATCATCGAGATCTGCCGGCGCAAGGACATCTTCTGCCAGGGACGCGGGTCGGCGGCCAACTCCGCGGTCTGTTACGCGCTCGGCATCACGAACGTCGACGCGGTCGAGCACGGGCTGCTGTTCGAGCGGTTCCTGTCCGAGCAGCGCGACGGGCCGCCCGACATCGACGTCGACATCGAGTCCGACCGGCGCGAAGAGGTCATCCAGGCGGTCTACGAAAAGTACGGTCGCCACCACACCGCCCAGGTCGCCAACGTCATCTCCTACCGGCCGAAATCGGCGGTACGCGACATCGCCAAGGCGTTCGGATACTCGCCGGGCCAGCAGGACGCGTGGAGCAAGCAGATCGACCGGTGGGGGCCGGTGGCGATAGCCGAGAACGAGGAGATTCCGGGGCCGGTCGTCGAGTACGCGAACCAGCTTTTGACCTTCCCCCGGCACCTGGGTATCCACTCCGGCGGCATGGTCATCTGCGATCGGCCGGTGATCGAGGTGTGTCCGGTCGAGCACGCCCGCATGGAAAACCGCACCGTCCTGCAGTGGGACAAGGACGACTGCGCGTCGGTGGGGCTGGTCAAGTTCGACCTGCTGGGGCTGGGCATGCTGTCGGCCCTGCATTACGCGTACGACATGATCGGCCTGCGCTGGAATCTGTCCACAATGGACCTGACCGACCCCGAGGTCTACGAGATGCTCTGCCGCGCCGACTCGGTCGGGGTGTTCCAGGTGGAGAGCCGGGCGCAGATGGCCACCCTGCCCCGCCTCAAGCCCCGCAAGTTCTACGACCTGGTCGTCGAGGTGGCGCTGATCCGGCCCGGGCCGATCCAGGGCGGCTCGGTGCACCCGTACATCCGGCGGGCGAACGGTCTGGAAGCGCCGACCGTTGCGCATCCGCTCCTGGAGAACGCGCTGTCGAAGACGCTGGGGGTGCCGCTGTTTCAGGAGCAGCTCATGCAGATGGCCATCGACGTGGCCGGGTTCACGCCGCAGGAGTCCGACGAATTGCGCCGGGCCATGGGATCCAAGCGCTCCATGGAACGGATGACAGCCGTCCGGGACCGGCTGTACAAGGGCATGGCGGCCAACGGCATCACCGGTGAGCTCGCCGACGACCTGTACAACAAGCTGTCCGCCTTCGCCAACTACGGCTTTCCGGAAAGCCACGCGATGAGCTTCGCCTACCTGGTGTATGCCAGTGCCTGGCTCAAGCGGTATCACCCGGCGGCATTCTGTGCGGCGCTCCTCAACGCCCAGCCGATGGGTTTCTACTCTCCGCAGTCCCTGGTGGATGACGCGCGCCGGCACGGGGTGACGGCCCGGCGGCCGGACATCAACGCCAGCAACGCTTTCGCGGTGCTCGAACCACCGGTGCTCGGCGAGGTCCCTGGCCCCGAGCCGCATCAGTGGGGACTCGGCGGGCCGGTGGTCCGGCTGGGACTGGGCGCCGTCCGTACCCTCGGGGTCGGGGTGGCCGACCGAATCGAAGCGCGACGTGTCGACGGCGGTCCCTACCGCGACATGGCTGATCTGGTCCGTAGGGCGGGATTGTCCACCGCACACCTGGAGGCGCTCGCGACGGCGGACGCCTTCGCGTGCTTCGGACTGTCGCGGCGGGAGGCGCTGTGGGCGGCGGGTGCCGCGGCCCAGGAGCGCTCGGATCGGCTGCCGGGAACAACGACCGGTATCGAGGCGCCGATGCTGCCCGGTATGGACGCGGTCGAGCGGATGGTCGCCGACGTATGGGCCACCGGGCTCGCGCCGGACGCGCACCCCGCCCAGTTCGCGCGTTCTTTTTTGGATCAGATCGGGGCGGTGCCGGTCGCGCGACTTCACACGCTGGAACATGGGCGGCGGGTGTTCGTCGGAGGCATCGTCACCCACCGGCAGCGGCCCGCGACCGCGGGCGGCGTCACGTTCGTCAACCTCGAAGACGAGACCGGCATGCTCAACGTCACCTGCTCGCCGGGGCTGTGGCAGCGCCACCGTCGGGTGGCCCGCATGTCGTCCGCGCTTGTCGTGCGAGGCATCCTCGAACGGGTCGAGGGCGTGGTCAACCTACGCGCGGATCACCTGGCGCCGCTGACCCTGTCCGTACGTCCGGGGTCGCGTGACTTCCGCTGACGACGTGCGGTTCTGTTCTGTTCTGTTCGGCGATGGCGTCCTCGATGTTTCCCGCCATGACCGACAGGATCCGGACGGTCTCGGTGTACTGCTGCGGAGTCAGTCCTCGCAGTAGCTGGCCGCGAGCCTCGCGGATGCGGGCCGCGACGGTGGCGTGCGCCGTGCGCCCCTGCTCGGTCAGCCCCAGTGCGCCGCCGGCTGTCCCGTACCGCACCCATCCGCGGGTGACCAGGCCTTCCGGGCCGTCGAGGAGGGCGTCGAGGCGGAGGGCGGCGTCCTGCCAGAACGGTGCCAAGGCCTGCTCGAGCTGTGCGGGGGTATGCGCTCCGTGGCTGAGCAGGTTCATGAGCTGCCAGTGCCGGCGGCCCACGCCGAGATCGGCCAGGGCCACGTCGAACTGCGCCTCGATCAGGTTGTGCAGATGCTTGAGCCAGTAGCCGATCGGCTTGTCGACCGCGTTCATGACGATCCCCATTGCATGTAAACTAGCATGTAGTTGCTATTTACTATGGACTGGGAAGCCATGCATGACAAGCCCGCATCCGGTGTGCCGGACCACGGTGGGGAAGCGGCCGCGATCGCGCGTGCCATGGTGGCAATTCGTCGAGCGCAGACCCGCCGCGCCCTGAGCCGACTCTCCGCGAGGCGCGGCGTTCGCGCTCGCCGCGACGCCACGCTGCCCAACGCGATCTTCGAGCTGCTCGACGTCGTCGATGCCGCCACCGTCCACGGCGGCGCGCTCACGGTCACTGAGGCGGCCGCCGCGTTGGGAGTCGACCAACCGCGCGCCAGCCGCCTGACCGCCCAGGCCATGGACGCCGACCTACTGCGCCGCGCTGCCGACCAGGCGGACGGCCGCCGTTCCTTGCTGATCCTCACGCCGAGCGGACGCGATGCGCTCGACCGGATTCAGGCCTTCCGTCAGCACGTGATCGCTGAAGCCACGACCGACTGGAGTACCGAGGACCGCGCAACCCTGGCCCGCCTGCTCACCCGCTTCGTCGACGACTTCACCGCCATCGCCGACCCCAAGGACGCCGAGGAGCGCTGATCAGGAGTGGCCGCTGATCGCGTGCGGGCGGTACGGTGCCTCGAGGCGCTTGATCTCCTCGTCGGTGAGCGTCACATCGACCGCCCCGATCGCGTCCTCCAGGTGCTGCAGCTTGGTCGCGCCCACGATCGGCGCTGTCACGGCTGGCTTGGACAGCAACCAGGCGAGGGCCACCTGGGCAGGCGGAAGACCCCGCTCCTCGGCCACGGTGTTGAGGGCCTCCACGACCGCGAAGTCCTCGTCGATGTAGAGCGAGTCACCGAACTCGTCGGTCTGAGCGCGCAGCGTCCGCTTCTCACCGCCGGGACCCCGGGTACCGGTAAGTAGACCCCGGGCGAGCGGGCTCCACGGGATGACCCCGACCCCCTGGTCCAGGCAGAACGGGATCATCTCCCGCTCCTCCTCGCGGTACACCAGGTTGTAGTGGTTCTGCATCGACACGAACCGCGTCCAGCCCTTGAGGTCCGCGGTGTACTGCATCTTCGCTAACTGCCAGGCGTACATGCTGGACGCGCCGATGTAGCGGGCCTTGCCGGCGCGCACGACGTCGTGCAGCGCCTCCATCGTCTCCTCGACCGGCGTCTCCGGGTCGAAGCGGTGGATCTGGTACAGGTCTACGAAGTCGGTGCCGAGTCGGCGCAGCGACGCGTCGATCCCGGACATGATGTGCTTGCGGGACAGGCCCCGGTCGTTGGGCCCCTTCCCCATCGGGTTGAAGACCTTCGTGGCCAGCACGTAATCGTCGCGGTTGGGGAAGAGTCGGCCGAGGAGACTGCCCGTGATCTCCTCGCTCACGCCGTTGGAGTAGACGTCGGCGGTGTCGAAGAACGTGATCCCCGCGTCAACCGCGCGGCGCACGATCGGCTCGGCCTCCTCCTCTCGGAGGGCCCACGCCCGGGAGGCGGGGTCGCCGTAGCTCATCATGCCCAGACAGATGCGGGAGACCTTGAGGCCGGTCGAGCCAAGTCGTGTGTACTTCATGATTCGATCCTTGCGCCGCGACGACGCTTCGGCGAATCTGGCCGTCAAGATCCCATCAGGCGGTACGCTCGGTTGCGCCGACTGGGTCTGCTCGGGCAAAAGCGGCGTGGTGATGATGCCGGCGTCGAAGCATCAATTCATGCCGGACTGCTCGTACTTCAGTGCTCGCTGTTCCTGACCGCGACTTTGTTCTTTCGCTATAGCGGTTCACTTAAATACTGAGTGAACGATTGGACAAAAACATTACGGTGCCGAAAGTACCGAACCAGCCGCAATCTGACCAAGGGGTACGTCGATTGCTACTGTCGTCATGCCGGGGGCGGTGTGCAGTTCGATCGCCTTGATGTCGCTAGGGATCGTCGACATATTGCCCTGCTGGATTGTTACCCGCTGGCCGACGAAAGAGTGCTCGACCGTGAATACAGAGGACTACTATGATGGGAATAGTGGGAGCCGGGATCCTCCTGTGTGATTTTCAGGAAAAGGCCGGGCCCGGTAGATCCCGGATCTGCCAATGGCGAGGGGCTTTGGGAGAGCCGGGGATCTGATTCGGGCGAACTCGGGCCGGAGTTACCGGCCAGGGTCGGCGCGTCATGCGTACCCGTGAAGGCCGACCTCACCCTTGCCGACCGGGTGTTCGCCTGTGACTGTGGCCTGGTCCTGGACCGCGACGTCAACGCGGCCGTCAACCTCGCCCGCTGGGTACCGGCACCGGCCGTCGAACCATCTGCTTCACCGCCGCAACCCGCGGCCGCCTGACACGCGCACCGTGTCTGCACCCGCATGCAGCGGGGAAGAGCCGACCGCCACCCTGCGCCACCAAGACCCCGCACAGGGTTCGGGGCCCTGGGTCGGAACCGGGACAAGACCCGCCGTCAAGGAGCGGCAGGCGCCCGGACGGCAACCGAGAACCGGCCCCTGGCAGGTGCCGATCAGACGGTGCCGGCGGGTGCCGATCAGACGATCAAGGGTGCCCCGCATTGTGTCGGCTCCGGGAGATGGTTAGGGTCGGCATTGAGCAACAACCCACGGGAGTCCGGTGCGACCGGGCTGAGAGGGGGGCTGTCAGCCCCCGACCGTCGAACCTGATCCGGGTAATGCCGGCGCAGGGAGGGAGGATTGATGCCCCCCATCGGGCGTCTACACCTGATCACCGACGCGCGCCCTGGTCGCGCCACGCTCGCCGTTGTCGCCACCGGGCTCGCGGCGGGTGCCGACACCATTCAGGTACGGGTGCCGGACGCCACCAGCGACCGGGAAGCGTACGAACTGGCGGCCCGGGTGCTGCGGATGTGCCGAGACAGCGGCGCCGCCTGCCTGGTCAACGACCGCCTGCACGTCGCCCTCGCCGTCGGAGCCGACGGCGGCCACGTCGGCGCCGACGACCTACCCGTACACGCGGCGCGAACGGTGCTCGGCCCGCACGCCATCCTCGGCGCCACCGCGCGGGACCCGGAGACCGCGCGAAGGGCGGTCAAGGAAGGCGCCAGCTATCTCGGCGTAGGGCCGGCGTACCGGACGTCCACCAAGGATGGCCTGCCCGACCCGCTGGGCCCCGCCGGTATCGCCGCCGTCGCGAGGGCCGTGACCGTACCCGTGATCGCGATCGGCGGCGTCACCGCCGCCCACGTGAAAGGGCTGACGGAAGCCGGCGCGTACGGCATCGCCGTCGTCGGCGCCGTCAGCGGGGCGGCGGATCCCGGTAAGGCCACCACCGACCTGCTGCAAGCGATGGGAGACCGCGGATGACCACGCGGGTGGCCGTCGTGGGTGGAGGACTGATCGGCCTCGCCGTCGCGTGGCGCTGCGTCCAGCGCGGCCTCGACGTCACCGTCTACGACGCCGAAGAGGATAAAGCGTCGACCGTCGCTGCCGGCATGCTCGCGCCGGCCAGTGAGATCCAGTCGGGTGAGCAGGCTCTCCAGGACCTTCTGCGAAGCGGGGCCCGGCGCTGGCCGGACTTCGCCGCCGAACTGGCGAGGGCGACCGGAATCGAGCTCGGTTACCGGGACGAGGGCACCCTGATCGTCGCGCTCACCGACGACGACCTTCGGGAGGTACGCCGCCTGTGCGGGCTTTACGAGCGGGCGGGTCAGCCCGTACACGCCCTGACCGCGCAGCAGCTGCGGGAACGCGAGCCGCTGCTGACGCCACGGGTGCGCGGCGGCGCCTACGCCCCGCAGGACCGCCAGGTCGACCCGCGCCGGGTGCTCGCCGCGCTGCGGCAGGCCATCGGAGATCGGATCGTGCCCCGAAAGATCACCGATCTGTCCATCGTGGACGCCGATGTCACCGTGGTCGCCGCCGGTATCGGTACCAGATCCCTGACCGGCCTTCCGGTCCGTCCGGTCAAGGGCCAGACCGTCCGGCTGACAGCACCGGCGCGGCCGATCAGGCACGTCATCCGCGGGTACGCCCGCAGCCGCACCGTCTATCTCGTACCGCGCCACGACGGCGAGTTGGTGATCGGGGCGACCGAGGAGGAGCGCGGCGTCGACACGTCGGTCACCGCGGGTGGCGTACTCGACCTGCTGCGCCCCGCCGCCGACCTGCTGCCCGAGATCGTCGAGTACCCGGTCCGCGAGATCAGGGCGGGCCTGCGCCCCGGTACGCCGGACAACGCTCCCATTCTCGGCGCGCTGAAAGCCGGCGTCATCGTCGCCGCCGGCCACTACCGCAACGGTGTCCTGCTCACGCCGGTCACCGCCGACCTGGTCGCCGACCTGGTCGCCACCGGTGTGCCACCGGAGCAACTCAAACCTTTCGCACCCGACAGGGAGGCGCTGTGGACCTGACCGTCAACGGTGAAGACCGGACCCTGCCCGGCCCGACCAGCGTCGCCGACCTCGTCAACGAGCTGACCGACCAGGTGCGGGGCGTCGCGGTGGCGGTCAACGGCGAGGTCGTACCGCGCTCCGCGTGGGGCCGGACCGAGCTCAGACGAGGCGACGCGATCGAGGTTCTCACGGCTGTCCAGGGAGGCTGACGTGACGGACCCGCTCGTCATCGCCGGGGAGGTGTTCCACTCCAGGCTCATCCTCGGCACCGGCGGCGCCACCAACCACGCCGTGATGGAGGAGGCGATCCGCGAAAGCGGCACCGAACTGGTCACGGTGGCGCTACGCCGGCTCGACCCGCAGGCCCCGGGAACGCTTCTGGACGTACTGGCGAAGACCGGGGTCAAGGTGTTGCCCAACACGGCCGGCTGCTACACGGCCGCCGAGGCGGTCACGCTGGCGCACCTGGCGCGGGAGGCGTTCGAAACGAGCTGGATCAAGCTCGAGGTGATCGGCGACGACGAGACCCTGCTACCGGACGGGGCCGAATTGCTGGCCGCCGCGCAGACCCTGGTCGACGACGGGTTCACGGTCCTGCCGTACACGACCGACGACCCGGTGCTGGCCCGCCGGCTCGCCGACAGCGGCTGCGCGGCCGTGATGCCGCTCGGCTCGCCGATCGGCTCCGGCATGGGCATCCGCAACCCGTACAACATCGCGTTGATCCGCGAGGCGGTCACCGTACCCGTGATTCTGGACGCCGGGATCGGCACGGCCTCGGACGCGGCGCTCGCGATGGAGCTCGGCTGCGACGGCGTCCTGCTCGCCTCGGCGGTGACCCGCGCCGAGCGGCCCAAGGAGATGGCGGCGGCGATGCGGTACGCGGTGCTGGCCGGCCGGCTGGCCTATCGCGCCGGGCGGATCGCGCGCCGGCTGCACGCCACCGCGTCGAGCCCACTGGAAGGGATGCCGGCATGGTGATCGTGTTCACCGACCGCAGCCAGGCCCGCCGGCCCCTGACGGACGTGGTGGCAGCCGCGGTCGACGGGGGCGCGCGGTTGGTGGTACTGCGGGAGAAGGACCTGCCCGACGATGAGCGGGCGGCGCTCGCGGCGCGGCTACGGCCGCTGCTGACGCGGGCCGGCGGGCGGCTGCTGCTGGCGGGGCGCGAAGCCGGCCCCGACGGTCAGCATCTGGCCGCCGCCGACCCGTGGCCGGTGACGCCGCGCGGGCTGATCGGGCGCAGCTGCCACGACGCCGACGAGCTCGCCGCTGCCGCGAGCGAGGGCTGCGCCTACGCCACGCTCTCCCCGGTCTTCCCATCAAGCTCCAAACCGGGGTACGGGCCACCGCTCGGCCTGACCCGGCTGGGCGAACTGTGCGCCGGGGCCGGGCTGCCGGTGTACGCGTTGGGCGGAGTCGAATCCGCCGACCGGGCCGCGCGGTGTCGCCGCGCCGGGGCCACCGGAGTCGCCGTGATGGGCGCGGTGATGCGAGCTTGCGACCCCGCCGCCGTCGTGGCCGAGTTGATCGAGGCGGTTGACGGGGATGTTCCCCCCTTCTTGAGGAGGGCGCCCCTCTTACCGTCTATAGCGGTAGCGGGGCGCCCTCCTCAAGAACAGGGGAGGATCGCATGAGCCCGCCGGTCGCACTCACCATTGCCGGTTCGGACTCCGGCGGCGGCGCCGGCATTCAGGCCGACCTCAAGACGTTTGCGATGCACGGCGTCTTCGGCACCAGCGCCATCACCGCGCTGACCGCCCAGAACACCGTGAAGGTACGCGCGGTGCAACCGGTCGAGCCGGACTTCGTCGCCGAGCAGCTCTCCGCGGTCCTCGACGACCTGCCCGTCGCGGCGGTCAAGACCGGCATGCTCGCGACGGCCGGGACCGTCCGCCTCGTGGCGCGCTGGGCCAGGAGGCTGCCTCCGCTCGTCGTCGACCCCGTACTCGTGTCTTCCAGCGGCGACTCGCTCTTCGACGGAGCGGCGCGGCAGGCGTACCTCGAGGAGCTGTTCCCGGTGGCGACCGTCGTGACGCCCAACTCCCGGGAGGCGGGCGTCCTGGTCGGCCGGCCGGTGTCAACCGTCGACGACGCGATCAGGGCGGCCCATGAGTTGGGCGCGCTCGGCCCGACGTGGGTCGTGATCAAGGGCGGCCACCTGGACGGTGACGGGGAGGCGGTCGATGTCGTCTGGCACGACGGCGGCGTCGAGCTGCTACGCGAGCCCTGGGTCGACACGGCCAACAACCACGGCACCGGCTGTACCTTCGCGGCCGCCACCGCCGCCCGCCTGGCGCGCGGCGACGACGTGCGTACGGCGCTGGAAGGCGCGAAGTCCTATGTCCACCGTGCCCTGCTCGGGGCTGCCGGCTGGCGGCTCGGCGCCGGGCACGGCCCACTGTCCTGGGAGGCTCTGCAATGAGGCAGAAGGTTTACGTCACCGGTTCCCGGCCCGATGTCCGGGCGCCTTTCGCGGAGGTGAAGCTGTCCGGCGGGAATCCGCCGGTCCGGCTCTACGACACGTCCGGGCCGGGCAGCGACCCGGCTACCGGGCTGGGGCCGCTGCGAGCAGGCTGGATCACCGAGCGGGGCGACGTCGTCAGTGAAGCCGCCCGTGGCACGGCCACCGCCGGCCAGACCGTGCGCCGCGCCGCGCCCGGCCGGACGGTCACCCAGATGCACTACGCCCGGCAGGGCATCGTGACGCCGGAGATGGAGTTCGTGGCGCTGCGGGAGGGCCTCGAACCCGAGGTCGTCCGCGAGGAGATCGCCGCCGGGCGGGCCATCCTCCCCAACAACGTCAACCATCCCGAGACCGAGCCGATGATCATCGGTAACCGGTTCCTGGTGAAGGTCAACGCCAACATCGGTACGTCCGCCGTGTCGTCCACCGTGGACGAGGAGGTGGCGAAGCTGACCTGGGCCACCCGGTGGGGCGCGGACACGGTCATGGACCTGTCCACCGGCAAGCACATCCACGCCACGCGAGAGGCGATCGTGCGCAACTCGCCGGTGCCCATCGGCACCGTGCCGATCTACCAGGCGCTCGAAAAGGTCGGCGGTGACCCGCTGAAGCTGACCTGGGAGTGTTACCGGGACACCGTCATCGAGCAGGCCGAGCAGGGCGTGGACTACATGACCGTGCACGCCGGGGTCCTGCTGCCCTACGTGCCGCTCACCGTCGAGCGCGTCACCGGCATCGTCTCCCGCGGCGGGTCGATCCTCGCCGCCTGGTGCCTGGCCCGCCACGAGGAGAACTTCCTCTACACCCATTTCCGCGAGCTGTGCGAGATCTTCGCCGCGTACGACATCGCGTTCTCGCTGGGCGACGGGCTGCGGCCGGGCTGCATCGCCGACGCCAACGACGAGGCGCAGTTGGCGGAGCTACGCACCCTGGGGGAGCTGGCCGCGATCGCGTGGGAGTACGACGTCCAGGTCATGATCGAGGGGCCGGGCCATGTACCCATGCACAAGATCAAGGAGAACGTCGACCTGCAACAGGAGTGGTGCCGTGAGGCGCCCTTCTACACGCTCGGGCCGCTGACGACGGACATCGCTCCGGCGTACGACCACATCACCTCGGCCATCGGCGCCGCCATGATCGCCATGTACGGCACGGCCATGCTCTGCTACGTCACCCCCAAGGAGCACCTCGGCCTGCCCGACCGCGACGATGTGAAGGCCGGCGTCATCGCGTACAAGATCGCCGCGCACGCCGCCGATCTGGCCAAGGGGCACCCCGCGGCGCAGGGCTGGGACGACGCGTTGAGCAAGGCGCGGTTCGAGTTCCGGTGGGAGGACCAGTTCAACCTGGCGCTGGATCCGGACACCGCCCGGCAGTACCACGACGAGACGCTGCCCGCGGAGCCCGCCAAGACCGCACACTTCTGTTCGATGTGCGGGCCCAAGTTCTGCTCCATGAAGATCAGTCACGACCTGCGCCGGTACGCCGACGAGCACGGCGTCGACGCGGTCGCCGCGGTCGACCTGGGCCTGCGGGAGAAGGCGGCTGAATTCGTGGCGACCGGGGGAGAGGTCTACCGCGCTGCCCGCTGACCGACCCGCTGCCGAGTAGGCTCCGGGGCGTGGAGCCCAAGGGAACCGCCTCACCGCGCACAGCGGTGGTCTGGGCGGTACTGCGTGCGGAGCTGGACCGGGCGAGCCGGCCACTGACCGTGCTCGACGTCGGCGGCGGCACGGGTGGGTTCGCCGTGCCGTTGGCGACCGCCGGTCACCGCGTCACCGTCATCGACGCGAGCCCTGACGCGCTCGCCGCTCTCACCCGGCGGGCCGCCGAGGCGGGTGTGGCCGACCGGGTGCGCGCGGTGCAGGGCGACGGCGACGCCCTCGCTGAGCTGGTCGCCCCCGAAAGTACCGATCTGGTGCTCTGTCACAGTCTGCTCGAGGTCGTCGACGATCAGGCCACGGTGGTCAAGGCGCTCGCCGCCACCCTGCGGCCGGGTGGCGTGGCGAGTGTCCTCGTCGCCAACCGGGTCGCGGCCGTCCTGGCCCGCGCGGTGAGCGGCCACCTCGACGTCGCCGCGGCGCTGCTGACCGACGCCGAGGGTCGGACCGGCGCCCGGGACACGCTGCGTCGCCGGTTCGACCTCGATGCGGCGACCGGTCTGCTCGCGGCCGGCGGCCTGGTGGTCGAGCAGACCCATGGGGTACGGGTCGTCGCCGACCTGCTGCCCGGCGCTGTCCTGGAGGGGCAGACCGACGCGCTGCTCGCCTTCGAGCTGGCCGCGTCGGCGCTTTCGCCCTACCGGGAGATCGCCACCCAGCTACACCTGTTCGCCCGCCGGCCGGCCCACTGACATGGATGTCGTCCATCCGAGATACGGCACGGACACTCTTGCCGACGTGCTTCCCGGTGTGCTCAGCGCACTCGGCATGCCCGGGGTGGCCGACCCGCTGGGCCTGGCCAGTGGTCGGCTCGCCGGGGTGCGCCGGGTGGCGATGCTGCTCGTCGACGGCCTGGGCCAGGCCCAGCTTCCGCTCGCCGCACCGTACGCGCCGACCCTCGCCGACCTCGCGGCCGGCCGGCTGGGCACCGTCCGCACGATCACGAGCGGGTTCCCCTCCACGACGCCGGTCAGCCTGGTCAGTGTCGGCACCGGTGCTCCGCCCGGACAGCACGGCGTGGTCGGGTTCAACGTACGGGAGCCAAAGAGCGGTCGGATCCTCAACCACATCCAGTGGTGGGACGACCAGGATCCCGGTGACTGGCAGCCCGTGCCGACCCTGTTCGGCCGGGCGGCCGCCGCGGGCATCCCGGTCACCGTGATCAGCCGGGCCGACTTCGCCGGCAGCGGGTTGACCGTGGCCGCCTACCGCGGAGCCGGGTACCGGGGAGCGGCCGGGGTGGACGCGCTGGCGACCGAGATGCTGGCCGCGCTGCACAACGAGGGCGGCCTGGTGTACGGGTACCATCCTGATCTTGATCGTGCCGGCCACCTGCACGGGCTGGCGTCGGGCGAGTGGAAGTCGGCCGCCGCCGACGTCGACCGGCTGGTGACGCTGCTCGTCGGCGGGCTGCCCGCGGACGCGGCGCTGGTCGTGACCGCCGACCACGGCCAGCTCGACGTCCCCGAGGACGGGCGCCTGGACCTCGACAGCGACCGGCGGCTGCGGGCGGGGGTCCTGGTGGCCGCCGGGGAGCCCCGGGTGCGATACCTGTACACGCAGCCGGGGGCCCGCGACGACGTCATCGCCGCCTGGCGTGCTGTCCTCGGCGACGGTGGCTGGGTCGTGCCGCGCGAGGAGGCTGTGGCGGCCGGGTGGTTCGGGCCCGTACCTGAAGATCATCTTTCCCGGGTCGGTGACGTCGTCGTGGCCTGCCACGACCGCACCGTGGTGGTGGCGACCCGGTCGGAGCCGCTGTTCGTCTCGCAGATGGTCGCCTTCCATGGCTCGTACACCGCCGCCGAGATGCGGATACCGCTGATCGTCGTCACCGCACAATGACCACTGGTTACCGCGTGCCGCGGGCCGATCTGTCATAGGTCGGCAGTAGCCTCCGGTCGTGGGGCGCAGCCAGGCATTGCCGAGAGACGGCGGGACGGGGGAGTTCGGTCCCGACGCCGACGACACCGGCTGCCCCATCCTGCATGTGGACATGGACGCCTTCTTCGCTTCGGTCGAGGTGCGCCGCCGGCCCGAACTGCGCGGCAAGCCCGTGATCGTGGGCGGCGACGGGCCGCGCGGGGTCGTCTCATCGGCCAGCTACGAGGCCCGCGTCTACGGGGTCCGTAGTGCGATGCCGGGCGCGCGGGCGAAGCGACTGTGCCCGCACGCCGTGTTCCTGCCCGTCGACTTCGCTGCATACTCCGCCGCGTCACGCGCCGTGATGGCGATCTTCGGTGACATGACGCCGCTGGTCGAGCCGCTCTCGTCCGACGAGGCGTTCCTCGACGTGTCGGGTGCCGGGCGACTGCTCGGGCGCCCGGCGGAGATCGCCGCCGCCATTCGCCGGCGGGTCCTGGACGAGCAGCGGCTCACCTGCTCGGTAGGGGTGGCCCCGACCAAGTTCGTCGCAAAGCTCGCGTCGACCCGCGCCAAGCCGGACGGCATGGCCGTGGTGCCCGCCGACCGGATCCTCGACTACCTGCACCCCTTACCGGTCGAGGCGTTGTGGGGGGTTGGCGAGCGCACCGCCGAGACGCTGCGCCGGCTCGGGCTGGTCCGGGTGCGCGACCTGGCGCAGGCCCCCGTCGGCATGCTGCGCGCCGCGGTCGGTGAGGCGGCGGCGCTGCATCTGCACGAGCTGTCCTGGGGGCGCGATCCTCGGCCGGTGGTCCCCGAGCAGGTGGAGAAGTCGATCGGAGCCGAGACCACGTTCGACATCGACGTGGCCGACTGGGATGTGATCCGCCGGTCACTGCTGGGACTGGCCGGCAAGACCGCCGGCCGGTTGCGCCGCGCCGGCCAGATCGGCCGGACCGTGGCGATCAAGGTGCGCCTGGCCGACTTCCGCACGGTCAGCCGGTCGCGGACGCTGCCCGTGGCCACCGACGTCACCCGGGAGATCTTCGAAACAGCCTGGGCGCTGTTCCGGGCGCTCGGCACCGGGGAGCGCATCCGGCTGGTCGGCGTCCGCGTGGAGGGGCTGTCGCCGGTCGACGCCGCGCCACGCCAGCTCACGCTCGGCGAGCGGGACAACGGGTGGCGGGAGGCGGAGCGGGCCGCCGACGCGGCGGCCGCCCGATTCGGCCAGGATGTCGTGCGCCCGGCGAGCCTGCTCAGTGCACGTGAGGACCCTCGGGCCGGCGGACGTCCACCACCCGGATGATCTTACCCTCGTTACTTCGGGTGCCCTCGACCATTGAGCGAGGAAAAACAGTACGCTTGGACGGTCGTCCGGCTTTCCCACCCGCTTAGGCGCTCGTAAACTTGCGACTAAGCAGTCGGATGACTGTCACGGTCTGTCGATCCGCGTGGATCGGCCCTCGAGGACCGGGGAGGAGTACCGTGCCGCTCTCGGAGCACGAGCAGCGGCTGTTCGAGCAGATCGAGCGGTCGCTAGCCGAGGACCCGAAGTTCGCCTCGGCAGTGCGCGCCACCGACCCGCGCTTTCATGCGCGGCGTCGGATAGTCATCGCTGCCGTGCTGTTCCTGGCCGGCATTGCGCTGCTGATCTACGGTGCGTTCAGCAAGGTCGCCCTGGTCGGCGTGGCCGGGTTCGTGGTCATGCTCGGCTCCGCGGTCTTCGCGATGCAGTCATACCGTCAAGGACAGAACAAAGACCTGCGTGCGGTCGGTGGGACGGCGAGCCGACGCACCCGGCCGCGGCGCTCGTCACTGGTCGATCGGCTGGAAGAGCGTTGGCGGCGCCGCCCCGAGGACCACGGCTGACCTGAGACCTATGACGAAAGGGACCCGAGCTTGTAGCCGGGTCCCTTTCGGCATGCCATCTTCTCTCACCTGATCTTGTCGGTGTCCAACCGGTGCGGGGCGCCCTGTGCAGGACGGCCCGTGTGCAGGACGGCCCGTGTGCGGGGCGCCCGGTCCGGCGACCGCTCAGCGGCGCCCTCCGGGCAGGAGCCGGCGGGAGCTGAGCGCCGCGCGTACGAACGAGTCCCGCCGCCGGTCGACCCTCGTAGCGACTCGCGTCGACGCTTCGCTCACCGCGACCTGCCAACGGTTCAGTACCGACGCGGGTAGGAAGATCGCCCGCAGTCGGGTACGCCACGACACCCGCTGGCTGATCGCGTCGCGTACCGCGCGCAGTGAGCCGGTCAGGTCGTCGCTTCGCAGCGGCTGACGCGCGTACCGGGCCCGCTCCTCGGCGTGTCCGAGTAGCT
>JAOPWA010000178.1 GCA_025965915.1 Dactylosporangium sp.
CGACCGCGCTCACTGCGCGATCTGCTTTATCACGAACGGCACCGGCTGCTGGGCGGCGTGCGGGTGCTCGGGGCCGGCGTACACCTTGAGCTTCGTGATCAGGCGGTTAGCCAGCTTGTTGTGCGGCAGCATGCCCTTGACTGCCAGCTCGATCGCCCGCTCGGGGCGCGTCGACAGCAGCTCCTCGTAGCCGATCTGCTTCAGGCCGCCCGGGTATCCGGAGTGGCGGTAGGCGACCTTGGTCTGCCGCTTGTTACCGGTCAGCGCCACCTTGCTCGCGTTGATGACGATCACAAAGTCACCGGTGTCCACATGCGGGGCGAACGTGGGCTTGTGCTTACCGCGCAGGAGCGTCGCTGCGTGGGTCGCGAGCCGGCCCAGCACGACGTCAGAGGCGTCGATGACGTGCCACTGACGCTCGATCTCACCCGGCTTAGGGCTGTACGTACGCACAGGTCTACCTTCGTCTCGTCGGTTGTGTCGGGTCTTCAGGCGCAGCGCGAAGCGTCGCGAGTCAGACTCGGCATAGGGTGTGGGCCCGGCCAGAGCCGGGGGGCGCCACGACGGAGCGGGCGCACACCAGGCAAGCGTACCCGATTCAGGGGACACCTCAGCCATTGCACAACAGGCGGCCACGATACCCGCAGTCACCGCTGCCGGTCAAAGCGGGTCAGGCGCGCTGCAGGATCCACGTTCCCCCGGCCGACGTCGTACCCGCGGGCGGCCCCAGCTTGAGGGTGTTGCCGCTGCACTCGTACGTCGCCTCGCGCAGGATCGGCTGCACGTCGACACTACCCCCGGTCTGGCCGCCACCGGCGCTCGCGAAGTCAGCGATCTTGACGTGGTCGAAGACCCGACCGTTGACGGGGCTGATCATGTCGACGCTCACGGTCAACGTGCTCCAGTCGGTGGTGCCGACCGGCTTCCAGACGCCCGTCGTCGTCGAACTGGCTGGCACCCGCACCGCGCCGTTGACTTTCCCCCCGTACGCGAACTGACCCTTGATCTCGGTGCCGCCCGCAGTGGTGGTGAACGTGACCGGCTGCATACCGGTGAAGTCGACGACGGTTGCGCCGTTACCCGCGACGGTCAACATCAGCCCGCCGCCGCCGCTCGCCGATCCACGCGCACCCCCGGCGTCGAAGGTCATGTCGACGCCGGTCGACTTCCAGTTGCCGACGAGGCAGGGGTTGGCCACGCCGGCGGCCGAGGCGCCCGACGACGCACCCGTCGAGGCGCCTGTGGACGGGCCGCCCGAAGCACCGCCGGAACCGGACGCGCTGGGTGCCGTAGATCCATTGAGCGACCCGTTCGACGTGCAGCCGGCCAGTCCGAGGGTCAGCCCGGCCGCGACGACGACGATTCTGGTAATCCGCATCGGTACTCCTCCCTATACGAATACGCCCCCGTTATACCCGCCCGGTGTAATCGGTGAACCGCAAGTTCCCGTAGCGGCATTAGCAGGCAGGAAACAACCGGGACGCCGGCCCGAAACGGCTCGCCGGCACGCTGACGCGACATGGGGTACCTGTCGACCTCGCCGATGCCACCGCCATGCCCGACATCCACCCGCTGACCGGCTTCACCGTCGCGGTAACGGCGGATGGCCGCCGCGACGAACTGGCCGCGTTGCTGCAACAACGAGGCGCCCGCGTGGTCGCGACTGCGGCACTGCGCGTCGTGCCGCTCGCCGACGACACCGAACTGCGCCTGGCGACGCTGGCCTGTATCGCCCGGCCCCTTGACGCGGTCGTCGCAACCACCGGCATCGGGCTGCGGGGCTGGCTGGACGCGGCCGAGAACTGGGGCTTGGCGGACTCGTTGCGCTCCCGGCTCGCCGCCAGCTACCTGGTCGTACGGGGGCCGACGGCGCGTACGTCCGGTTTGATGGGCGCCTGGTCGCCGGCATCGGACAGTGACGACGAGGTGCTCGACCACCTTCTCGATGCCGGAGTGGCCGGCAAGCGGATCGCGCTGCAACTGCACGGCGAACGGCAGACCGAGTTCGGCGCGGCCCTGCGCGACGCCGGCGCGGACATCGTCGAAGTGCCGGTGTACCAGTGGGCGCCGCCCCTCGATCCCGCGCCACTGCGCCGGCTGGTCGATCTGACCGCGAGCAGGCTGGTCGACGCCGTAGCGTTCACCTCGGCACCCGCGGTCGGCTCGCTGCTACGCGCGGCCGGAACCGACGCCGAGGCGGTACTGCACGCTCTGCGTACGGACGTGGTGGCCGCCTGTCTGGGACCGCTGACGGCCGCGCCGCTACGCCGCCGGAGGGTGCCCGTCGTCGAGCCGCCCCGGGCCCGACTCGACGACCTCGTCCGGGTGCTCGCCGACGAACTGCCGCGACGGTCGCGCACGCTGTGCATCGCCGGCACACCCGTCACGCTGCGTGGGTTCGCCGCCGTCGTGGACGGCATCCTGCGCCCGCTCGCCCCGGCCCCGATGGCGGTGCTGCGGGCACTGGCCGAACGACCCGGACGAGTTCTCTCGCGCGCCGCACTACTGGGCGCGCTACCCCGTGGCGCGGACGAGCACGCCGTGGAGATGGCCGTAGCGCGACTGCGGGCCGGACTCGGCGGTACCGGGTACGTACAAACCGTGATCAAGCGCGGTTACCGGTTACGGGTAGACTAGTTACGGGTGGATCAGCCGAGAGGGGACATCGTCAGTCCCACCTTGGTTCGGGCATCTCGGTCACTTCGCCGTCGCCACGAAAAACCACAAACCGGTCGAACGACCGCGTGAACCATCGATCGTGGGTAACCGCCACGACCGTACCCTCGAAGCCCTTCAGCCCCTCCTCCAGCGCCTCGGCCGAGGCGAGGTCGAGGTTGTCGGTCGGCTCGTCGAGCAGCAACAACGTTGCCCCGGACAGCTCCAGCAGCAACACCAGAAGACGGGCCTGCTGACCACCCGACAGCGAGCCGAAGCGCTGCTCGGCCTGGGCCGCCAGCTCGTACCGGGACAGCGCCTTCATCGCACCGTCGCGCGCGAGCCCCGCCCGCCGCTCGTCACCACGCCACAAGATTTCGACGAGGGTACGGTCGACCAGATCCGGCCGGTCATGGGTCTGGGAGAAGTGCCCGGGACGCACCCGGGCACCCAGCCGGGCCCTCCCGGCGTGCTCGACCGGCGTGAGCAGCCGCCCGTCGACCGGCGCCTGGTCGGTGTCGGGATCGGTCCCACCCCTGGCCAGCAGCCGCAGGAAGTGGGACTTGCCGGTGCCGTTGGCGCCGAGGACCGCGACCCGGTCGCCGTACCACAGCTCGAGGTCGAACGGGTACGTCAGCCCGTCCATCTCCAGTTGCTCGCACATGACCGCGCGCTTGCCGGTGCGGCCACCGGACAGCCGCATCTTGATCTCCTGATCCTTCGGAGGTAGCGGCGGCGGCCCGGCCTCCTCGAACTTCCTCAGCCTGGTCACGGCCGCCTGGAGCCGGGAGGCCATGTCGGAGTTGTACCCGGCCTTCTGCCGGTACATGAACACGAGCTCGCGCAGCTTGGCGTGCTCCTCGTCCCAGCGCCGGCGACGCTCCTCCAGCCGTTCGTGGCGAGCGCCACGGGCCTCATGCCAGGACGCGAACCCGCCGGGGTGCACCCAGGCCGACCCGCCTTCCACCGCGACCACCCGGTCGGCCGTCTGCGCCAGCAGTTCCCGGTCGTGCGACACGTAAAGCACGCTCTTCGCGCTTTCGTTGATCCGGGATTCCAGCCAACGTTTACCGGGGACGTCGAGGAAGTTGTCCGGCTCGTCGAGCAGCAGCACCTCATCGGTGCCGCGCAGCAGCAGGTCGAGTGCGAAGCGCTTCTGCTGGCCGCCGGAGAGCGTGCGGACCGGCCGTTCCCTGGCTTTGTCCCACGGCTGGTCGAGCACCGCGACGCTCACTGTGTCGAAGAGGACCTCGGCGTCGTATCCGCCGACCTCGCCCCAGCCTGCGAGCGCATTCGCGTACGCCACCTGGGTCTTCGCCGCCGCGGAGCTGAACTTGCCGCGGCGCTCGGCCTGCTGCATGGCCTGTTCCGCCTTGACCAGCCGCTCGCCGGCCACGCGCAGGGGCGGCGGCATCAGTCCCAGCGCGAGTGCTGCGAGGGTCGTCTCGTCGCCGACCATTCCGATGAACTGGCGCATGACGCCGAGGCCGCCGGAGCGGGCGATGGTGCCTCCGTGTACGGGCAGGTCGCCCGCGACCATCCGCAGCAGGGTGGTCTTACCGGCACCGTTCGGCCCTACCAGGGCGACCTTCGCGCCTTCACCTACGCGAAACGACACGTCCTCGAAGAGCAGCCTGCCATCGGGCAGCGTGTGCCCCACCCCTGCGACGTCGATGTACCCCACAAGACGGGGATTCTCCGCCTGTCACACCGTCGCTGTCGCCCGACTTTCGGTCTCGCTTCGGGTTACCCGCAGCACCCGGTAGCCCTTCTGGCTGGCGTGGCGCTCCGTTGACCAGCCACGCTCATCCAACCAGCGCTGCAGCGAATCGGCCCCCAGGTTGCGAGAGACGACGAGCCAGGCAACGCCGTCGTCGGCGAGCCTGGGAAGCCAGCGGCTCAGCAACTCGTGGAGTCCCGCCTTGCCGACCCGGATCGGCGGGTTCGACCAGATCTCGGCGAACCGCACGTCGTCCGGCACCCCGTCCGGCGTCTGCGCGACGATGTTCAGGTCGAGGGCCTGTGCGTTCTCGCGTACGAGGTCGAGGGCGCGGGTATTGACGTCCACGGCGTACACCGTGGCGTGCGGCGCGGCGGTGGCCAGCACGACCGCGATCGGTCCGTACCCGCAGCCGAGGTCCAGCAGCGCACCCTTCGTGTCCGGGGCGGGACGGGGCGCCTTGTGCAGCAGCACCGAGGTACCGAGATCCAGGCGGTCGGCCGAGAAGACGCCCCCCGAGGAAGCCAGCCGGTATGTCCGGTTATCCACGTCGAACTCGACGTTCCGCTGTCGCTGCGGCGCCGTCGGTTCGGCCGTGAAATAGTGCTCTCCACTCACGTACCTCATTCTCCCTCCCCGGGTCACGCACCGGGTGACCGCATACCACCCGACCCGGTCCCGGAGGCAGGCGCGGATGCCCCCGTCAGGCCCGTACGGATCCCCGAACTGCCGAGGCCTTATCACAAGCGACCGGCCCGGCGCGCCGTCCGGTCGGCTACCCTGTGCGACATGACGTACGGGAGCGAGCCTCGACGAAGACGCTGGTCGTCGGACTCGTCCCGTCGCGGGAACGAGGCCCGCCGGGCCAGCGAGGATGACGACGCCGAGAACTGGCTCGCCGGTATCCGGCCGGATCCGTCGGACGGTGACGGCGACGCATCGGATGCGTTCAGCGCCGATGCCCCGGCGTCCAGCCGGCCCCCAGCTGACTCCCCGTCTCCATCGGAGGAAGCATCCGAGCGGCGCGGACGGCGTCGACCCGCCGATCTCGAACCACCGGTCACCGTTCGACCCGAGCCCGATGACGATCCGCGACGGGCCCGCCGGGCCGACGCGGTCGCCGGGCCACCGAGTCGGCCGGCCGTCACGCCGACCAATCCGGCCGCGGGCATCATCCGGGAGCGCCCGTCCAGCGAGGATCGGCCACGTCGTCGTTTCGGCACCGCGGAGCGCGGCTCCCAGGACGAGCCGCCCTCGGGCCGCTTCCGCACAGCACCCGAGGCTCCGCCGCCCGGATTCGCAGCCTTCCCCGAGCAGCCCGCACCGCCTGTCTCCGGTCGGTCGCGCCCGACCGGGCAGCCGCGACCACCTGACCTCGCGCGCCATCCCGACGACGGTCCCGTCTCAGGTTCGTTCAGGCGGGCCGTCCCGGAAGCACCTACCGGCCGGCGGCCCGGCCCGCAAGCACCTACCGGCCGCCGGGCTGCGCCTGAGCCCAGCGGCGGCCTACCCGGGCTGTCCGCCGGCCCCGGCGTGCCGACCATCGACCCGATGCGGCCAGCGCGGTCCGGGGTAGGGCACGAGCAGCCCTCCCAGCCGCCGGTGGTCGAGCGAGGACGCCACAGCGCTCCGCCCAACCTGGTCCCGCCGGCGGGGCCGCAGTCCGGCTGGGGCCGCGGCGGCGGATATCAGCCCACCGACCCCACCACCGCCTATCCGTCGTCGGACGAACGGCCGGTCCGGGGTGGTCGGCGGCGCGCGCCTGAGCCGGATGACCAGCCTGGCATTGGCCGCCGGTCGGCCGACTACCCGGCTCGGTCCTCCGTCTCGGAGCCCGCCACATACTCCGCCCCGTCGCCACCGCCGACGGTCCCGCCCGCCCGGACCGCCGCCAGGGCCTCAGTTCCGGTCAGAGCCACGCCCCAGCCGCCGATGCCGGCAGCCCCGGACTCGTCCGACCCGGCCGCATCGACGCGCGGGCGAGCGGCGGCCAGCGCGCGGGTGGCGCCAATGGGAGCAGCGAAGGTACCGCCCACTACCGCACGCACTCCCGTCGATGCTCTGCCCGGCGCAGAGGAACTCAACGGCCACGAGCCGGCCCTGGAAGAGCTGTGGAGACGGGACGGTCGCCGAAGCGTCGAGGACAGTGGCGCGATCCGCCGCCGCCCCGAAGACAGTGGCGCGATCCGGCGCCGTCCCGAAGACCGTGGCGCCATCCGCCGCCGCCCCGAAGACAGTGGCGCCATCCGCCGCCGGCTACCGGAGGAATCCCGGGGGCGTCCCGGTAGCGACCGCCCGCCCACGGCCGCGGACAGGACGTCAGCAAGGACGTCAGCGGCGATGTCGGCTCGGCGCGGCACCAGGACGGAGGGGCGCCGCTCCTCCCCCCGCTGGCTCACCACACTGTTGATCGTCGTCGCGGTGGTGGTTCTCGCCTTGGTCGCCCTCGGCGGTTACCTGATGATCAACAGTGGGCAGTCGGGCACTCCGGCCAAGCGGTCGGCCAGCGGAGCCGGGGTCAAGGTCCGTGACATCTCCAGCCGTGATGTCGACCCGACTGCCATCACCGAGCAGGAAGTGTTCCCCGGCCAGCAGATCGTCGTCGGCTCGGCCACCTATCAGGTACTCAAGACGCAAGCGATCGACTGTCAGAACGCCGCAACCGACGACCTGGCGAAGCTGCTGGGCGATCTGGGCTGCTCCCAGGTCGTCCGCGGCACGCTCAAATCACCGGACTCTCAGTTCCTGATCACTGCCGGCATCTTCAACCTCAAGGACGAGGCGAGCGCCAACAAGGCGTACGAGACGATCAAACCGACGCTCGACGCGCAGAAGGGCCGGTTCAGCGGCCTGGCGGCGGGTGATGGCACAGAGGCGATCGTGCGCGCGCCGACGACGCTCGGCTGGCACCCACTCGGACATTTCCTCGCGTACTGCATTGTGGCGCGCGCCGACAGTAAACCGATCGGGGCTGACGACGCAGCCTCGAAGCAGATCATCTCCGATGTCGTCGAGGGTTACCTGCGCGACGGCGTCCTCGGAGCCCGCGCGGCTGGACCACGCAGCACCACTAATTGACCCGACACCCTCACCGGCTCGCAACCGCCGCGCCTGCGGGTTCACCCGGTAGAGACGGGTCGTCGCGACGGCGGCGAGTCGCTTGCGCCCGTTCGGCGTACTCCGCCGGATCCTCCGGGTAGGCCACGGCCACCAGCGTCAGCCCATGTGCCGGCGCCACACCGACCTCGTTCGCGCGTTCCCGCCTGCTGAGCAGATCGGCCGGCCACGACGCCGGGCGCCGCCCCTCGCCGACCGCCAGCATGGCGCCGACGAGGCTGCGGACCATCGCCTGGCAGAACGCATCCGCCTGCACCGTAGCGACCAGCACACCGTCCGGTTCACGCCGCCAATCCAGGCGGGTGACCGCCCGCACCGTGGTGGCGTTCTCCTTGCGTCGGCAGTACGCGGCGAAGTCGTGCTCGCCACACAGCCCGGCCGCCGCGTCGTTCAGGGCGTCGACGTCGAGCGGGCGCGGCCAGGCGAGCGTGTCGTGGCGGCGCAGCGGATCGGCGCCGTACGGCGCATCCGTCACGCGGTAGGCGTACCGGCGCGAGAGCGCCGAAAAACGCGCGTCGAAGGTCTGGGCCACCACCTGCACGGCCCGTACCCGGACATCTGCCGGCAGCAGGCCGGCAAGCCGCCGTAGCAGCGTCGTGGACACGTTGGCCCAGTGGCCGGGGGACACGTCCACATGGCAGACCTGACCGGTGGCGTGCACACCGGCATCGGTACGCCCGGCGACGGTGAGGCCGGTGACGCCACCGAAAAGCCGGTCGAGCGCCTGGGTCAGAACGCCGGCAACGGTTCGCCGGCCGGGCTGCACCGCCCAGCCGGAGAAGTCGGTGCCGTCATAGGCCACGTCCAGGCGCAGCCGCACGGTGGTGTCGTCGGTCACGGTAGATCCCACGCCGCTAGGTCACTCAACGAAGCAGGCCCGGTCCCCGTGGGGACCGGGCCTGCTGTCAGCACTACTTCAGGACTCGTCGGCCTCGTCCGCCGGCTTCGCAGCCGGGGCCGGCGCCTCTGTCGTCTCGGGGGCCGACGACGGGGTCACGTCCTCGTCGCCGCCGGCGAGCGCCGCGACAGCCTCTGCCTTGGCTGCCTTGCGGGCGCTGGCCTTGCTGGGCTTGGCCGGCTCGGCCACCGCCAGCTCCTCAACCAGCTCGATGATCGCCATCGGAGCGGCGTCACCCTTGCGCGGACCGGTCTTCACGATCCGGGTGTAACCGCCGGGGCGGTTAGCGAACCGCGGTGCGATCTCGTCGAACAGGGTGAACACCACGTCCTTGTCCTGCACCACGGTGAGTACCCGGCGACGCGAGTGCAGGTCACCGCGCTTGGCGCGGGTGATCAGCTGCTCGGCGAGCGGGCGCAGCCGCTTGGCCTTGGTCTCGGTGGTCTGGATTCGGCCGTGCTTGAACAGCGACGTGGCAAGGTTCGCCAGCATCAGCCGCTCGTGCGCGGGGCTGCCGCCGAGGCGGGGACCCTTAGTGGGCGTGGGCATCTTTCGGGCTCCTCAGTAACAATCCGGCGCGGCCGCCCGGCCGCGATGATTCCGCCGCGGCCGGCGAGCCGGCCGCGGCGGGCAGCGGGTCAGAGCTGCTCGGTCTCGCGGTAGTCGTCGGCGTCGTAGTCCACCTCGGCGAAGGAGTCCACGACATGCGTCGGGTCGAAGGTCGGGGCCGAGTCCTTCAGGCCCAGGCCCATGCCCGCGAGCTTCATCTTGACCTCGTCGATCGACTTCTGCCCGAAATTCCTTATATCGAGCAGGTCAGCCTCGGTGCGCCCGATCAGCTCACCAACCGTGTTGATGCCCTCGCGCTTGAGGCAGTTGTACGACCGGACCGTGAGGTCCAGTTCCTCGATCGGCAGGGCCAGATCGGCCGCCAGCTGAGCGTCCTGCGGGGACGGGCCGATGTCGATGCCCT
>JAOPWA010000268.1 GCA_025965915.1 Dactylosporangium sp.
GCGTTCGCGTCACGACGGAGCTGGACTGGTATCGCTGGGCTTGGAGCGGCAAAGCCCCGAAGACCCTCGAGGTACCCGTGCATCTGCTCTGGCTGGAGTAATCAGCCACTCCGTTGAGCCCCGCACACCCGCCAGCCGGACTCATTCTTGAGTGAGAACGTCCAGTCCTGGATCTGCTCCTGGAACGTACCGTTTGTCGAGACGCTTAGCCGGAGTTTCACACCTACGCGGGCGTTCGTTCCCGCCTGGTGGGTATCGAAGCTTTCTGGGGTCGTTCGGATGGTGACGCCATACTGGGTCTCTTTGCTCTTCATGTCGTCACGTAGCTGTCGCACCTGCTCCAGCCCGGCAGCGTCGCGACAGGTGAAGAGCCGTGCACGCCCGTCGTCCCGCTCGTTCAACGTAACGTCCAGATACTGCCGAAGGACTACCCCCGGCGTGCTGCGATCGGGTTCGCTGACTTGACGGTAGAAGAGGTAACCGGCACCGAGACCGCCGACGCACAGCACGGTGAGCCCTCCGAGGACGACCGCCAGGATGACCGCAACCGTCCGTCGTCGGCGACCCGTGGGCGGCTCAGCCTTAGCGGTGTCCGGCGTCGGCTCAGCGCCCTCCCCTGGCTGCTGCACGTGCGCGACGGATGCAGACGGTCCGAACGGGGGATCGGACGCTTCATCGACGCCGCTCTCCGGCTCGTGTGACGGCTCGGGTGACTTCGGCTCGTCGCTCACGGCATGAGCGTAACCCGGCCCGTACATCTGAGACCGCACATGAGCGACTATCGGGCGGCACCAGAATTCATGGATGAGGTTCGACGCGCCCGTCACCGCGCCAGCGAATTCGGACGTCATGGCCCCGCGCGTCGACGTAGGTCTGCTCGGCCGGTCGCCGACTGGCGCCGGTTGGTCGAGGAGCCACGGGAGCGGCGTCGGAGGCCGCAGAAGGAGTGCCGGACCAGGCCGTACGACGCGCAGCCCCGGACGTTGGGGGCACGGGTGAGCCTGCTGGTGTGGAAGGAGAGACGGCTGGCAGTACCGGCGCCACGGCGGGGCGCGGCGTGGCCGGGAAGCGCTCGCCTCGGCCACGGCCCCGAGTGCCGTCGGTGCGACTCGCCGGCAGCGGTACAGCACCAACTGCGTCGGGCAGGTCGGGGTCGATGTCGAAATCTGGCCCATCATCGCCGGGCGACGGATTGTCGGACGGGTCCATGGTGGATGCCCGGCTCTGACCTTCCGGTGACACGGACAGCGATACAGGAGGCACCGCCGGATCAAGACCGACCGCCACGCCGAGCGAAACTCCCCCAGCGGCCGGCGGACCCGTACCGGACAGCAACACCTGCGGCCCGCACTGCCCCGCGACGAAACGGGAGTCCACCTCACCGGCGCCCACGAGTGGCCCGGTCAGCCGGGCCGCGACATTGGCGTACGTCTCGTTCAGCGCATCAGCGATGTCACGCGCAACGATGTCACGCTCGGCCGACTCCGACACCAGAGCGAGTTGACGAATGGCCTTGTCCGTGACGTCGGCGGCGGCAAGCATCTGCGCGTGGTTGTAGCGGGCCACGTCGGCGGTCGCACGCATCCGAACCACCAGCGCCCGTACCCCGTCGGCATGCGCCCGCCCTGCAGGCGAGTCCCAAACCCATTCCAGCGTCGATAAGCCGGCCTCGATCGTGTCGGACCGCCGATCGAGCAGATCGGCGGCTCGGGCCCAGTCCTCACCGGCCGCCCGCAGGTCATCGCCGCAATTGGATTGCGCGATCGCGTTCAGCTCGCCGACTGCAAGGCCGCCAACGTCACCGAACACTGGAGTCCACAGTATGCATGGCTCTTCCGTCCACAAAGGAGTAGCTGGCCGTCGCCACCGCTGTCGCCGCACGCAACTGATCCATCCGGCGGTCGAATGCTGCCACGACGTCGGCCAGCGCCCGAAGCCCGTCAAGGTTGATTCGATGCAGCACCGCCACCGCCGACAACTCGGCCGACGCCGACGCCGACGCCGACGCCGACGCCGACGCGAGAGCGTGCATCTCGTCAGCGAGCGGCGGCAGCCGATCGAAGGTGCGCGACCACTCCGCCAGCGCATCCCGGTCGACCCGCACGATCGTCACCTAGCCTCCCCCAGCCGCCCTCCGACAGTTTCCCCGGCGGGAGCGGTTACCCGCCTCCCGCCGCACGGTCTACAGCGCGCTAGCCACCAACTGGCGGTGCAGCGCCAGCTTCGCCGGCGTCTCGGCCGGCTTTTCCTTGTACATGAAGCTGCGCCGCGCGGCCGCGAAGCCATTGCGGTCGTCGAACATGTCGCTGGCCATCTCGGCCAACTCCCGGGTCTCGAAGTATGACAGCGGCTTCGTGGCCTTCCATGCCCGCTCGGCCTTTACCTCCAGCGAGGACTGCCACCGCTGGGTGTCGCTCTGCTCGACGGCCATCTCGTGCAGCCACTCGGAGAACGCCTCGGGCTCCCGCGGCCCGACCGCGTCGACCAGACCGATCGCCTGGGCCCGCACCGTGTCGACCGGAAGGCGCTCCGTGGTCAGCCGGATCGCCATCTCTTCGCCCACCCGCGCGGGCAGCGTGTACGTGTGCAGTTCGGAACCGAACAGCCCCATCTCGTAGTAGGGGTTGAGCACGGTCCCGGTCCGGGCTACCACAATGTCAGCTCCGAGGCCCATCATCGCTCCGCCAGCGCCTGCGTTTCCGGCGTACGCGGAGATGACGGTCTGGTTGGACGCGGTGATGATGCGCCGGCAGACAGCGTTGATCGCTCGGATGTTGGCCCACGCCTCGGCTGTCGGGTCGGCGGCAGACTCGATCACACCGAGGTGGATACCGTTGCTGTACACGCAGTCGCCGCTTCGCACGACGAGCACCCGGGTGTCCTGATTCAACGCGTGCCGCAGGCCGGCCCCCAGCCGACGGCACTGCCTGGTCGACATCGCGCCGTTGTAGAAACGGAACGTCAGGACGCCGATGTCGCCCTGACGTTCGTATCCGACCTGTGGGTAAGGCCCGACCTGCGCGTACGGTATGCCACGGAGCCTGCCGCGCAGCACCATCGTCGCGGGCAGTTTGACGCCGCCGGGTTCCTTCAGGTGACCGAGCCAGACGCTGCCGTTGCCCGTGCCGACGAGCACGGATCCATCTCGGTGGGCGACAATCTTGCCGGGTCGACCGACGATGTCGCCCGGGTACGCGTCGAACGCGTTGACCCGCACCCCGGCAACCTCTGTGCGTACCCCTGGAAAACCATCCGCGGCGCGGATGCGACGCACGATGGTCTCCGGGTCGTCCTCCCACCCGAATGCCCGGTCATCCTGGCGCAGTGTCGGTTGTAGGCCGGTGCCGGACACCGGTCTGTACGCGGCCGCGAGCGGCGTCGGCGAAAATGTCGGGTCGGCCGCCTTGCGCACGACCTCGAGGACACACTGCAGGGCCGCGTCGGCGACCGGACCGTTGTAAAGCACCGACTTGCGGGGCGCCTCGGTGGGCATCGGGAACGTGCGGGTGGCCCAGATCGGGCCGGCGTCCATCTCCTCGACGGCCTGTAGCGCGGTGACGCCCCAGACGGGGAGCCGCTTCATGATGGCGTGGTCGAGTGAGGATGGGCCACGATCGCCCACCGGGCCAGGATGAATGATGATCGTCCGCCACGTCTGCCAGACCCGCGCCGGCACCCGCTCCTTCAGGAAGGGGCAGAGCACCAGGTCCGGTTTCGCGGCTTCAACGCCACTGATGATCGTAGGTTCGTCAATGGCCAGTTCAACACTGACGTCATGACCGGCCTCGCGCAGGGCGCACCAGGCACGTTGAGTCAGGCCATTGAAGCTCGACACGAGCAGCAAAATATTCATCCGCATTCCCTCCCCGGTCCACGGACACAGCCAGCGCCGACAATATGTCGGTTGACAGCGGCGACGTCCCACTGTTTGTGGATTTGGCCGAGTACGCCATCATTTACATCGGCGCTCATCGACGTCACTGGCGCGTAGCTTTCCACATGCCCGCGCTCGACCCGGCTATCAATGCGGCGGTTGCATTGATGTGCAACCGGTGCGGGCGACAGCTACGGGCGGGAGGTGCCGGAATAAGTGCAGCTAGGCGACGGCCTCGGGGGGTACCTGACGGGCCAAGCCCGGTCAGCGCCGCAGGATCAGGCTCATCGCCTCGGCGCGACTCTTGGCGTCGTCGCGGAGCAGACCGCGTACGGCCGACGTGATGGTGCGCGCACCGGCCTTCTGGATGCCGCGCATCGCCATGCACATGTGCTCGCACTCCAGGACGGTGATCACACCCCGGGGTTCGAGCTGTTTCATCAGCAGGTCGGCGACCTGGGACGTGAGCCGCTCCTGCACCTGCGGCCGCCGGGCGAACACCTCGACCAGCCGGGCGAGCTTCGACAGGCCGGTGATCCGCCCGTCGACCCCGGGGATGTAGCCGATATGGGCCACGCCGTGGAATGGCAGCAGGTGATGCTCGCAGAGGCTCATCACCTCAATGTCGCGGACGAGCACCAACTCTTCGTGGTTGGCCTCGAACATGGTGGTGAGCACCTGCGCCGGATCGACCCGCAGGCCGGCGAACAGTTCGGCGTAGGCGCTCGCAACCCGGGCCGGCGTGCGGCGCAGGCCGTCACGGTCGGGATCCTCACCGACGGCGAGCAGGATCTCCCGGACGGCGGCCTCGATGCGCGGCAGGTCGACGGCCTTCTCGACGCCGATACCACCCAGCCGCCCGTTGACAAGACGGGCGGCTAGGTAGTCGAGTGGATTGTCGTTGTCGACCGCGTCGTCGGGGTCTGGCTCGGTGCAGCTCCCCGACGACGACCCCGGAACAGCGGTCAGTTCGCGCCGTCCCCGGTTGAGCGGTCGGCTGGCCCAGCACCCGCCCGCGCCTGATCCGCATCGTCCCCGGCGGTCGGGGACGGCCTGCGCAGGCCGTCCAGCTCGGTGGTCGGAACGGCCGGCCAGTCACCGCGGCGACGCTTGCCATTGCCGCTGAACGGAGCCATCGGCGGCCGCTTGACCACGCGGGCACAGATCCGGGCCATGTCGGTCTGGGAGATCGTTTCCTTCTCCATCAGCTCTTCGACGATGCTGTCGAGCACGTCACGGTACTCGACCAGGATCTCCCACGCCTCGTCGTGCGCGATCTCGATCAGCGCGCGGACCTCGGCGTCGATGTCGGCGGCGACCTTCTCCGAGTAGTTGCGCTCGTGACCCATCGTGCGGCCGAGGAAGGGTTCGCCGTCGGTCTGCCCGTACTTCACAGCACCCAGCCGGGCGCTCATGCCGTACTCGGTGACCATCGCGTGGGCGACACCGGTCGCCTTCTCGATGTCGTTGCCCGCGCCCGTGGTGGGCTCGTGGAAGACGAGCTCCTCCGAGGCTCGGCCGCCCAGCGCGTACGCCAGGGTGTCGATCAGCTCAGAGCGGGTCTGGGTGTACTTGTCCTCGGTCGGCAGCACCAGCGTGTGCCCCAGTGACCGGCCTCGCGACAAGATCGTCACCTTGTGCACGGGCGCGGCGTGCGGCAGCGCCCAGGCGACCAGTGCGTGGCCACCCTCGTGGTAGGCGGTGACCCGCTTCTCGTGGTCGCTCATCACCCGACTGCGACGCTCCGGGCCTGCGATGACGCGGTCGATCGCCTCTTCCAGGAAGTCGTTGGTGATCGCACGCTTGTCGACACGGGCGGTGAGCAGGGCCGACTCGTTGATCACGTTGGCCAGGTCGGCGCCGGTGAAGCCGGGGGTACGCCGGGCGACCGAGTCGAGATCGACATCGGGAGTGAACGGCTTGCCCTTGGCGTGCACCCGCAGGATCGCCTTGCGGCCCTCCATGTCCGGGCGGTCGACGGCGATCTGCCGGTCGAACCGGCCGGGCCGCAGCAGCGCCGGGTCGAGGATGTCCGGCCGGTTGGTGGCGGCGATCAGGATGACGCCGCCCTTGGTGTCGAAGCCGTCCATCTCGACGAGCAGCTGGTTGAGGGTCTGCTCGCGCTCATCGTGACCACCGCCGAGGCCAGCACCGCGGTGACGGCCGACAGCGTCGATCTCGTCGACGAAGACGATGGCCGGCGCGTTGGTCTTGGCCTGCTCGAACAGGTCGCGCACGCGGGAGGCACCGACACCGACGAACATCTCGACGAAGTCCGAACCGGAGATGGTGTAGAACGGCACCCCGGCCTCACCGGCGACAGCCCTGGCCAGCAGGGTCTTACCGGTTCCGGGCGGCCCGTAGAGCAGTACGCCCTTGGGGATCTTCGCGCCGAGCGCCTGGTACTTCGCCGGAGCCTGCAGGAAGTCCTTGATCTCGTGCAGCTCCTCGACCGCCTCGTCGGCGCCCGCCACGTCGGCGAACGTCGTCTTGGGCGTGTCCTTGGAGAGCAACTTGGCCTTGGACTTACCGAAGTTGAGTACGCGGGAGCCGCCACCTTGCATCTGCGACATGAAGAGCAGGAGGAGGACGACGAGCACCGCGATCGGCAGCAGGTTGACCAGTAGCCCGACGACCACACTGTCCCTGGTGACCTTGGTGTCCCAGTTGCTGATCTTTTCCTGAGACTTCAGGGTGTTCAGCTCGGTGTAGACGTCACGCATGGCGAGGGCGGGAACCTGCGCCTGAACCTTGTTACTGCCGTTGAAGTTCTGTTTGAGGTCGAGGCTGAGCGTCTGCTCCTTGTCCTCGATCACTACCTTCTTCACGTTGCCCGATTGGAGCTGCGCGAGAGCCTGCGAGGTGTCGACCTTCTTGTAGCTGGCCCCACCGGTGAACAGCGTACTTGCTGCAATAGCACCGAGGATCACAATGATGAACCAGACCACTGGCCGGCGGAAGAAACGGGTCCGTTCCATATCGTTGTCGGGCGCGGTGGGGCGCCCGGCACCTCCTGATCCCAGAAGACAGTGCTCACGCCGGGTCCGTCGACGCGAGGCCGGGTGCGCCAAGTCGGCGGCACTCCGGTTATTCGAAGGTACACCGTGTCCGCCAACGACGCGGACGAGTACCGCCTCGGCCGGGAGGTGGTGACACTCCCTCTGACCAGCAGAACGCGATTAAAACCAGGAACCAATGGTGACTTAACCGGCAAATCGGAAAGGCCGGTTCAGCTCTGGGCGTACACACCCTTGCGCAGTACCCCGACGTACGGGACTTCGCGGTACCGCTCATCGAAGTCCAGGCCGTACCCGACGACGAACTCATTCGGGATGTCGAAGCCGACGTACTTGACCGGCACGGCCACCTTCACCGCATCGGGCTTGCGCAGGAGCGCCACCACCTCGACCGAGGCGGCCGATCGACTCTGCAGATATTTCATCAGCCACGAAAGAGTGAGCCCAGAGTCGACGATGTCCTCCACGACGATGACGTGGCGGCCGGCGATGTC
>JAOPWA010000283.1 GCA_025965915.1 Dactylosporangium sp.
CGGGCAGGCGGTAGAACGCGTTGTTGACCTCGACCGTGGCGAACGCGGCGGCATACCACTCCAGCCACAGCCGCTGTGGCAGGTCGCGCGGGTAGAAGCGTCCGCGCCAGTCGCGGTACTGCCAGCCTGACGTCCCGACCAGGATCACGTCTGTTGGCGTACCCAGTCAGGGCGGCCGCTACGCGGATGGGCGACCGGTGTCAACCTCCGCGGGCGGGCGGCTCGTGTCGGCCTCAGTGAGCGGGCAGCTCGTGTCGGCCTCCGCGCGAGGCCCGAAGTGCGCGAGCGCGCCGGTCAGCCGGAGCACCCGCAGCACCACGCCGGTCGCTTTGGTCACCACGAGTACGCACCCGGCGCGGCTGGTCGTGCGGTATGCCCGGTTGAGTGCGGCGATGCCGGTGGAGTCCATGAACATGAGGCCGCCGAGGTCGATCTCGATCCGCTCGGTCGGTTCGGACTCGGCGAGCCGGCACAGCATGCTGCCGAACGGCCCGGCGGCGGCAACGTCCATCTCGCCGCCGGCGATCACCGAGACTCTGCGACCCTGCCGGTTGACCGTGTAGACGAACGTCATCGGCCTCTCCAATCCACGCTGATTGTCGGCATAGGTATTTTTCGCTACCGTCGGCCGATCCGCATTCCCTGCGGTACGGGTGACGCGAACGCGACTCTCACGGTTGGCGGCTCCCAGCTTTCCCCTAGGATCTGACGGCAGGATGACGGCGATCGTTCGCCGTACCGGACAGGAGGCCATAGTGCCCGACACCATCAACGGGCTACCTCTACACCCGCTCGTCGTACACGCTGTAGTGGTCCTGCTGCCCCTGGCCTGCCTGGGCGTCATCGCGATCGCGCTGCGAGCCTCGTGGCGGGCAAGGTACGGGGGACTGGTCGTCGTGGTCGCGGCGTTAGCCACCGCGGCCATTCCGGTCGCCACCCAGAGCGGTGAAAGTTTCGCGAGCCGGGTCGGCAACCCGGGCCAGCACGCCGAACTCGGCGACACCCTGCTCTGGTTCGCGCTGCCACTGCTCGCGGTGGCCGTGGCGCTGGTCGTGCTGCACCGGATTGCCGCGCGAGCCAGTGAGCCGACGACCAGTGCGCTGACGACCGAGGCGCCGAGGACCAGTGCGCTGGCCGCAGCCCCTGGACGCTCCCCGCTCCTGCTCGCGGTCGCGGCGCTCGCCGTGGTCATCGCCGCGGCCAACCTGGTCCAGGTCTACCGGGTCGGTGACAGCGGCGCCCGCGCGGTATGGCAGGGCACCCAGAGTGCGCCAGCCCAGGACCGCTGACATCGGTCCCGGACTGGGTTCGCGGAGAGATACCGGCACGTTGACCTCTAGGACCTCATGATCCGATCGGCTATCTGCTTGGCGGTGTTGCTCGGGATGGCGAAGCCCACGCCGATGTTGCCTTCGCCCTGACCGGCCGTGGCGATGGCGGTGTTGATGCCGACCACCCGGCCGGCGCTGTCGACCAATGCGCCACCGGAGTTGCCCGGGTTGATGGCCGCGTCGGTCTGAATCGCGTCTGTGATAGAGAAAGCGGCGGCGTTGCCCCGTCCGGCGCCGCGGAGGTCACGGTGCAGCGCACTGACGATCCCGGCGGTCACCGTCCCCTGCAGGCCGAGTGGGCTGCCGATCGCCAGGACCGTGTCACCCACCTGGACCTTCTGGCTGTCGCCGAACGTGGCCGCGCTCAGCCCGGACACCCCACTCGCCCTGACGACCGCGACGTCGTGCATCGAGTCGGTACCCACGATGCCGGCCGTTGCCGTTTTGCCGCCGGCGAAGGTCAACTGGACGGTCCGGCCGCGGGCCATCGATACCACATGGTTGTTGGTGAGTACGTAGCCGTTGGTACTCAAGACCACGCCCGAACCCTCCGCCGAGCCCGCGTCGATCGAGACGACGCTGGATTGCGCCGCCGCCGCGACCCCGGCCAGCGTGGAGCGGTCCACGACGCCGGCGGCCGAGGTCCCCAGACCCGCTGACGTGACGGAGGCGCCATCCATCCGGTGTGCCAGGTACCCACCGGTCACGCCGGCGCACAACGTGAGCACGATCGCGGCCAGCCCGGTCGTCACCCTCGTACGCCACCTGTCCGGCGGTGCGGCGGCCACCGGTTCACTCCAGTACGACTGGTCGGGCATCCATCGTGGCAGGAAGCCGACCGGGGGTTCCGGGCGAGGCGTGGCGGGATGTGCCGGCCCCACCCCGGGATGATCCGGAACCGGTTCGATGGGTGTCATAGATTCAGCGTGGCTCCGCCCCCTTTGCGAGTGCTGAAGGGGGCCTGGGAGATGGCTGAGACTGCGTGGACGCTGGCTCACCACTGTCGACCCGGGACGGTTACGGTGGATCCATGGCGATTGTGAAGATCAACGCGATCGACGTGCCGGAGGATGCCGGCCCGGAGTTGGAGCGCCGGTTCGCCGCGCGGCACCGGGCGGTCGAGGGTGCACCCGGGTTTCTCGGCTTCGAGTTGCTACGCCCGGTGAAGGGTGAGAGCCGCTACTTCGTCTACACGAAGTGGGAGAGCGAGGAGGCCTTCCAGGCGTGGGCCAGCAGCGGAGCCCGCGAGGCGCACGCCGGGCAGCGGGAGCGGCCGGTCGCGACCGGTGCGACCCTGCTCGAGTTCGAGGTGGTGCAGAGCAGTGGGCCCGACAGCGCCGCCCAGTCCGCTACCTAGGAGCGCGGACGTAGCTGGGCGGTCACGCTGCGGCAGATGTCGGCGCCGTAGCTCAGGCCCAGGCTTTCCGGGTACCGGGTAAGCACGGCCAGCACATACCGGTCGACGACGGCCAGGCAGTTGACATGCCACTCGTCGCCGATGACGGTCCAGCCGTTCTTGATCGGGATCCGGGCCGCCACATTGTCCGGCAGTGCGTCGATGATTCCGAAGCGCCCCTCACCGCGTACCTGTCGCATCTCGCCCAGGATCCAGCTGGTCCATTTCGGGCCGGCGGCGCGTCCGTCGGTGACGCACACGCCCAGGCGTACGGAGTCGCGAGCCGATACCTCGGTGCGGCTCCACCAGCCCTCGGAAGCGGAGGTCTCGGACAGGCCGCAGATACTGATCATCCGCTGGACGACAGAGTCGGCGCCGTCTATCTGGTAGATGTCCTCGGCGGCGGAGTTGTCGCTGTCGCGGATCATCCGGGTGAGCTCGCCGAGCCGGTCCTGGCTGGGCTTTTCGTCGGAAAGCCTCCGCAGGTAGTCGGCGGCTATCCAGACCTTGATCATCGACTCGGTGCTGTTGGTCGCGTTGGCGAAGTTGGCCGAGCCGGAGATATTGCCGGTCTTGCGGTCGAGGAGCGCCCAGGAGTAGAAGCCCTGGACGGAGACGTTGACCCGGCCGGGGCTCAACAGCGGGGGAGCGGGCTGGCCCGCCATGCCGAGCGTGGGTTGGGGCCCCGCCGCCGTGGCATCCGGTCCGAACCGCGTGTCCTGGGTGAAACGCGCCCAGGAACCCGGGACCCCGTCGGATTGCCCGACGCCGGAAATGTTCGTCCACACCGTGAGCGCCCCAACCGTCAGGGCGGCAAAGGTGAAAGTGGTGAAGACAGTGCGTATGCGCACCGAACGAGGCTCCTTGACTAGTGCGGTCGTCCTAATGCAACCCCAGCCTGCCCGGGTAGCGCACTTACCGACACTCGGAATTGACTGGGACTGACCTTGGAGGCCGCAGTA
>JAOPWA010000298.1 GCA_025965915.1 Dactylosporangium sp.
CCTGGACTCACCGCGTTACCCCAGGACCGTCGCGAGCGGGACGGCTGATCGGCGACGCAGCACGCCGATCGCCGCGGCCGAGATCGCCAGAAAGACCGGAACCAGCAGGAACGCAAGGTGCGGGCCGATGTGGTCGGCGACCGCCGCCAGCAGGAACGGGGCAACCCCGAAGGACACACCGATCGCGTACGAGGTCCGCGCCACCGCCAGGTCGGGCTGGCCGGCCGAGTACTCGACCGCGAGCGCCATGCCCAGCGGGTAGTGCAGCGCGTTGCCCAGCCCCGTGACCACCAGCCCCAGCAGTGCGAGCCACGGCACCGTCGCCAACCAGAACAGGGCGAACCCGGCACCGCTGAGCGTCAGCGCGCCAAACATGACGGCGGTGCCCGGCAGGCGCAGCACGAGCCGGCTTCCGGCCAGCCGCCCCACGAACATGCCGGCGACCATCGCGGACACCGCGGCGGTCGCGCCACCCGGGCTGACATGTGCGTGGGAACGCAGGACATCGGCGACCCACAGGTTGAGGGACACCTCGACCGATCCGGTGGCGAGGATGCTCGCCCATACCAGCCAGAACCGCCGGGGCAACCGGCTGCTCGCGATCTCGGAAGCGGAGAGCGAACCCGCGGGTACCCGTACCCGGAAGATCATCGCCGCGGCGGCGACCAGCACGACGATGCCGACCACGACGGCGAGCCCGGGTCGCCAGCCCAGACCCGTCACGACGGCGGCACCGACGACGAGCGGCGCGATCAGACCGATCGCCGCCGCGCCCGCGTTGGCCTCGCTGATAGCGGCCGGACCGCCCTCCGCGTGGTGGTCGGCGAGCACGGCGGTGACTCCGTTGACCACCAGGCCGCCGTTGGTCGACGCGACGACGACCCAGGTCAGGGTCGCCGCCAGCGGGTACGACAGCAGGAGGCCGACCGCCGACACGGATACCCCGAGCAGCCCGGCCCATATCACGGCGGGCCGGCCGAAGCGGCGTATCAGCGGGGGAAGAAGGAGACCGCTGAGCACACCGCCGACCGCGAACGCGGTTCCGTGCAAGCTGGCGACCGTCCGGCTGGTGTGCTGTTCGTCGCGCAGCAGTGGAACGGCAGGGCTGAACCCGTAGAGGAAGTAACCCCAGACGGCGAGCTGGGCGTAGGTCAACCAGGTGAGGCGGTCACGCACGAGCAGACGGGGCACGACCGGAACGGTAGCCGCATCCGATCGTGCCCCGGGACTGTGTTTCGACGCACTGCTGTTACCACGGCACTGCCTCAGCGGACACTGCGCGCGAAGGACCGGGCCGCCCAGGTCGCGGCGGCGATCGCCAGTACGGTCACGATGACCAGCGCCTTCCAGGCGTTCGCGTTACCCGGATCGCCGGCGAACAGCGCCCGGGAGGCGTCGACCGCGTAGGTGAACGGGTTCCAGTTCCCGACGGACTTCAGCCAGCCACTGAGCGGGAGCAGGATCCCGGACAGCAGCAGGATCGGCATGCTGATCGCGTTCATCAACGGTGCCAGCGCGTCTTCGCTGCGCAGCTTGAGTGCCAGGGCGTAGGACACGGCCGACAGCATCAGCGCGATCAGGGCCAGCAGAGCGAACGCCAGGGCCAGGTCTCCGACGCGTACCGACAGCCCGAACGGCAGCGCCACGACGATCAGCATCGCCGCCTGGACGAGCAGGGTGACCACGTCGCGCAGCGAGCGGCCGAGCAGCAGCGCGAGGCGGCTGACCGGGGTGACCCGCATCCGCTCGATGACACCCGCCCGCAGCTCGGCGATCAATCCGAAGCCGACGAACAGCGTGCAGAACATGGCGAGCTGGACGAGCAGGCCCGGCACGAAGAACCGGTACGCGTCCTCGGCGCTCATCCGGCGCGACGTCTTTCTGATGTCATGATGACGCCATCAGTGAGACAGGCGGAAGCTATCGCGACCAATTTGCTTAGTCAAGTTTGATTATTGCGTGTCGGGATCATCCGCCGACCCCAACTCCGCGGCGATCGCCTCCCGCCAGCGCCGCCCCAACTCCAAGCGGTCGAACTCGCCCACATGGCTGCCCTCACCCGCTTCGATCCGGTCGGCCACCCGGTGACACCACTCCATCTCGACCTGCGCGCGGGCGTTTCCCAGCTCCATGCCCCACCGCACGTGTACCGGCTTGTCGTCGGGCCAGCCCACCTCGCCCGATATCAACGGGTGGGCCTGACTCACGCGCGCCTCGAGCACGCGGGCCCGGTTGCGTAGCGCGGCGACCGCCTCCCGTCGAGGCAGTGCCTGCAGGAAGGCGAAGGCCGGGCCGAACGGGTCGACCAGGTCCCGGTACTCCCACCAGTACTTGCGCAGCAGATCCTCGAACTCGCGGTCGCCGGCCGGCGTCATCCGGTACGTGGTCCGGGCCGGCCGGGCACCCACCCGCTCGGTAGCGACCTCGGCGAGCAGTCCCTCCTCCGTCAGCTTGCGCAGTGCGTGGTAGATCGATCCGGGCTGGATGTTGGCCCACTGGTCAACCTGCCAACTCATCAGCTCGCGGCGTACGTCGTACCCATGCACCGGCTGCAGCCACTTGACCAGACCGAGGATCATCATTCGCGTTGTCGACACCCGACAAGCGTAATAGCCAAAATTGACTAGTGCGCGACGTCATCGGCCGATGATCGTCACGACTGTCGCGAAGGTCATCGCCTCAACGTGACGCCGGCCGCATTTACCTGATCACCGGCTTGGCTACACTGCGCGGCATAACGGTCGGTCAGGAACGGCCCGATGTGGTCGTCACCCGCTCTCCCGGCCACCCACAGCGGGAGGAGCGTTCAGGTGCGCAAGGTACTCATCGCCAACCGGGGTGAGATCGCGGTGCGGGTCATCCGGGCCTGCAAGGACGCCGGCCTCGCCAGCGTCGCCGTGTACGCCGACTCCGACCGCGATGCTCTCCACGTCCGGCTCGCCGACGAGGCTTTCGCGTTGGGCGGCGACTCCGCCGCCGACACGTACCTGCGCATCGACAAGCTGCTCGACATCGCGGCCAAGGCCGGCGCCGACGCCGTGCACCCCGGCTACGGATTCCTCTCCGAGAACGCCGACTTCGCCCAGGCGGTCATCGACGCGCGCCTGACATGGATCGGCCCGACCCCACAGGCGATCCGGGACCTCGGTGACAAGGTGACCGCCCGGCACATCGCCCAGCGGGCCGGCGCTCCGCTCGTACCCGGCACGTCCGACCCGGTCGAGGACGCGGACGAGATCGTGGCGTTCGCCCAGAACTACGGCCTGCCGGTCGCCATCAAGGCGGCGTTCGGTGGCGGTGGCCGTGGTCTGAAGGTCGCCCGAACCATGGAGGAGATCCCGGAGTTGTTCGCCTCCGCGACGCGTGAGGCGGTGGCTGCGTTCGGCCGCGGCGAGTGCTTCGTCGAGCGCTACCTCGACCGCCCGCGCCACGTCGAGGCGCAGATCCTCGCCGACCAGCACGGCAACGTGATCGTGGTCGGCACCCGCGACTGTTCCCTGCAGCGCCGCCACCAGAAACTGGTCGAGGAGGCGCCAGCGCCGTTCCTCAACGACGGCCAGCGGGCCCAGATCCACGACAGCGCCAAGGCGATCTGCCGCGAGGCCGGTTACCACGGCGCCGGGACCGTCGAGTACCTGGTCGGGGTCGACGGCACCATCTCGTTCCTCGAGGTGAACACCCGGCTACAGGTCGAGCACCCGGTCACCGAGGAGACCGCCGGCATCGACCTCGTACGCGAGCAGTTCCGCATCGCCGACGGCGAGAAGCTTCGCTTCGACACCGACCCGACCCCGCGTGGCCACTCCATCGAGTTCCGCATCAACGGCGAGGACCCCGGTCGTAACTTCCTGCCGGCCCCCGGCACCGTCACGACGCTCCGCCTGCCCGAGGGTCCCGGCGTGCGCGTCGACGCCGGCATCGAGTCCGGCAGCGTGATCGGCGGCAACTTCGACTCGCTGCTAGCCAAGGTCATCATCAGCGGCGAGGACCGCCAGCAGGCGATCGCGCGGGCACGCCGCGCGCTGGACGAGATGGTGGTCGACGGCATGGCCACCGCGTTGCCGTTCCATCGGGCGATCGTGCGGGACGCGGCGTTCACCGACGAGCCGTTCCGGGTGCACACCCGCTGGATCGAGACCGAGTTCGCGGGCGACATCCCGCCGTTCGCCGGTGGTGCCGGGGCCGACGCCGCCGAAGAACCACGCGAGACCGTCGTGGTCGAGGTGGGCGGCAAGCGGCTGGAGGTCTCCCTGCCCGCCGGCTTCGGAGCGGGTACGCCCGCCACGGGCACCGCCGCCGCGAAAACGGCGCGCAAGCGGGGATCGGGCCGCAAGCAGTCCGGCGCTGCCGGCGGGGACGCGTTGACCAGCCCGATGCAGGGCACGATCGTCAAGATCGCCGTGGCCGAGGGCGACAGCGTTGCCGAAGGCGACCTGGTGGTCGTGCTCGAGGCGATGAAGATGGAGCAGCCGCTCAACGCCCACAAGGCCGGCGTGGTGACCGGTCTGAAGGCAACGGTCGGCGAGGTCCTCCCAGCCGGCACGGTGATCTGCGAGCTGAAGTAAGGAAGATGTTCGCACTGCTCCGGTTGAACCGGGTCGGTGTCGGTAGGCCTTCCCCCTCTAGGGCTGGGCCCGGGGCATCGTCGCCACGTCATCGGTCGCGGCGGCCCGCTGCCGGCGGGCTTCCTCGGTGACCGGCAACGCCACCACCGCCGTCCCGTAGGCGCACAACTCCACCCAGTTGCCCGTGATGTCGCGATTGTCGAAGCGCATGCCGATGACCGCCGTGGCACCGCGGCGGCGCGCCGCGTTGACCATCTGCGAGACGGCCGACGCCCGACTCTGCACCAGCACCTGCGCCATCTGTGCGCCCTGACCACCGTCGAGAGTGCGGAAGCCGGCCACGTAGGGGTTGCGGGTGCAGGCCGTCACGCCGAGCACCTCACCCAGTACGACCCGGATCTGGTATCCGGGGAGATTCTCCGTCGTGACTACTAGCACACCTGGAGAGTAGGCGGAACCATCGCCGCGCACGGATATTTTCGTTCTTCGATCTTGGACACTTGGCGGGACCATGACACCGCCAAGTGTCCAAGATCGCGGAGAAACGGGATCACGCGGTACTGCGTACCTGATCAGCGGCGTCCCTGGCCGCCGACTTCGCCATGCCGACCCGGTTAGTCAAGATTGCGATCGAGCGCCGCCATCAATGAACCCCGCTCGTCGTCGGCGTCCAGCGACCAGGCCATGGCACCGGCGAGGTCGTGGTCCTTGATGTACTCGGCCTTCCACGCCATGACAGTCGGATCGTCATACGTCCAGAACGTCTTACCGTCGAACAGCCAGGAGAAGCCGGCCCTGCGATCGCGGTACAGCGTGAAACCATTACCCTGCAACAACTTCAGGTTCCGGTAGTCCTCGTACCCCGCCGCGGCGCTGCCCGGCGCGGCGGCCGGCGCGTTCTGGAACAGGCCGTGGTTCGCGGTGC
>JAOPWA010000109.1 GCA_025965915.1 Dactylosporangium sp.
CCCGGCGGGCCCACCAGCGCGAGCACCGCCCCGGAGCCCCGCCCGCCAACGACGTGCAGGCCGCGCGAGGCACGGCGGTTGCGCACCGCGAGGTACTCCAGGATCCGGTCCTTGACGTCGTCGAGCCCGGCGTGGTCGGCATCCAGCACCGCGCGCGCCGCCGCCAGGTCGGTGTTGTCTTCGGTACGGGTGTTCCACGGCAGCTCGAGCACGGTGTCCAGCCAGGTGCGGATCCAGCCTGCTTCGGGGGCCTGCTCGCTGGCCCGTTCGAGCTTGCCGACCTCGCGCAGGGCTGCCTCGCGTACCTTCTCGGGCAGGTCGGCGGCCTCGACGCGGGACCGGTAGTCGTCGGCGCCCTCGGGCTCGTCCTCGCCCAGCTCCTTGCGGATCGCGGCGAGTTGCTGGCGCAGCAGGAACTCCCGCTGGCTCTTCTCCATGCCCTCGCGGACGTCCTCGCTGATCCGCTCGGCCACCTCGAGTTCGGCGATGTGTTGGCGGACCCAGCCGACGAGCAGCGTCAGCCGCGCGTCCACGTCCGTTGCGGCGAGGACTTCGGCCTTCTGGGTCAGTGACAGCCAGGGGGAGTACCCGGCGGAGTCGGCGAGCTCGCCCGCGTCGTCCATCCGCTCCACGGCGTCGATGACCTGCCAGGCGCCGCGCCGCTGCAGGACGGAGGTGACCAGCGTCTTGTACTCGCGGGCCAGCTCCCGGGTCTTGCCGGTCGGAGCCGGCTCGTCGAACGGGGTGGTCTCCACCCAGAGCGCGGCGCCGGGCCCGGCCACACCGGAGCCGATGTGCGCACGGGCGACGCCTCGGATGACGGCGGCCGGTTCGCCGCTGGGCAGCCGGCCGACCTTGTCGATGACGGCGGTCGTGCCGACCGATCCGTACCCGCCGTCCAAGCGCGGTACGGCGATCAGGGTGTTGTCACCCGACGCCCGGGCGGCATCGACGGCCGCCTGGGTGGCGGTGTCCAGGGTGACGGGGATGACCATGCCGGGCAGTAGGACCGCCTCGGCCAGGGGGAGGACCGGAAGGGTAGCCACATCACACCTCTGTAATCAGGTAATCATGAGTCTTCTCGACTCAAGTCTCGCGAGTCGGTCCGTGTTCCCGGCGTGACTCACGTCACAATGACCGCAACCTGCAGGAACGGGCCGAGGAACTCGTCCGCGCTCGGTGCAGAGGAGCGCGACATCTGGATCCTGCTGCAGTCGGTCTCGCCGAAGGAGGCGGCGATCTGGTTCGCCGACAAGCGCGACGCGATCGGCGATCCGGAGTTCCGTGCCATCTACCTCGAGTACGACGCGGCGTTTGACCGGTCCCCGGACGACCCGCGCCTCTACGTGCTGGCCAACCGCGGCCAGCGGTGGCTCGCCAACCGGCCCGGCAGGCCCGAGGGCGCGAAGGGGCCGGGCCAGGACCCGACCATCGCCCAGCTGGTCGCGACGTCGCTCGGCACGTGGTCGCCGGCCTGGGACCGGCTCACCCAGATCGCCAAGGAGCGCAAGGCGGGCCAGTGAAGGGCGCGGCGCCTCCCACGCTGCGTCGTTGCATCTTGGTACGACACCTTCAACCCGATCGAATCGATCACCGTCACCGTCCGACACCGCCCCAGGCTCACGACGCCCCCGGCAGCCGCACCGCCGGCTGGCCATGGCGTTCAAGCTCGTCGAGGCCGCCCAAGACCGCTGGCGGGCGTTCAACGCACCCCCCCTCGTCGCCCTCGTCCGCGCCGGCGCGACGTTCATGGGCGCAGGGCCCCGGTCTGGCGAAAGGGGTGTACACAGCAGCGTCCGCTCAGCTCGCCCTCATCCCGGCCGCGGCGTGGCTGCCTCACGTACGACCGTTTCGGCCTCGGCGGGTGCCAGGCCGGCCGCCACGAGCAGGTCGACCGCGGCACCGCGTACCTGGGCGACGACAGCGCTGCCATCGAAACCCAACCCGTTCGCGTGCGCCGACCAGCCCTCCCGCACCGCGTCGAGGACCATGTGGCGGGTGCGTAGCGGCTCGGTGTCTTCGTCGAGTTCCTGGCGTAGTGTGGCCACCGCCTTGCTGAGGCTGTGCAACGACCTGGGCAGGTCGGCCGGGATAGGTTCGTGGGCGCGAATGAGGGCCACGATCCAGACCTGCATCACCCGCAGATCGCGGGTGGCGCGCTCGATGTGGACGGCAACGTCGACGTAGCGCAGTAGGCCGGAGCGGGCCGACCACCGCAGCGGTGCGACGACTGTCGTCTCATGCCCCAGGATGAGCGAGTCGCGGAAATTCGCATACTCGTCTTCGGCGCGCCGCAGTGCATCGAGGGCCTTCCTGGCCACCTCCAGGTCGCGCCGTTCCAGCGCCTGCGCCGCGGAAGTCAGCGCATCCGACAGCACCATCAGGGCGGCGCCCGCGTCGCGTTGCACCCGCCTCAGTGGGTCGACCGGAATGAGCGCCATCACGACCAGGCCCACGATGCCGCCGACCAGAGCATCCACGAAGCGACTCGCATAGATGCCGCTGCTT
>JAOPWA010000395.1 GCA_025965915.1 Dactylosporangium sp.
CTGGCGGGCCGCATAATGCGTGATATGCAGCGTGATCGAGGCGCCGGACCAACCACATAGGAGCCTCACGATCACCTGCATATCAAACATGACGGTGCACCGTGGCCAGCACTGCGAACGCGCGGACAGCGGTATGACAGTGCATCGGTCCGGGCACCACCGGACTGATCTGGCGATGGAGCTCAGCCGGCCGAACACCACCATCTCTCGCTCATGGCGGTGATGCGGCCGGTGACCGTCTCCGGGTCCACGAGCTGGTGCAGGTGCCGGCCGGGAACCTGGTCGACGTCCCAGCCTCGTTCCCGAGCGTCCTGTGCGGCTTCCTCGTACGGTGGGCTGAACAGCAGATAACCGCACGATCGTTTGTCCCAGCCCTCGGAGACGGGCACGTGCTGCTCGTAGTAGCTCAGCGGTAGTCGTGGTTGCTCGGTCGAGACCGAAACCCTGGTTTGTGGGTCTGGAAACATCGGTGCAATGTCGGCCTCGTCCCACCACGCCGTCCATTGCGGCAGCCGGCCGCCGGTCACCTTGCGCCAGGAAACCCAGCAGTTCAGGCGGGCGACGGAAGTCGGTCCGCTTCGGGAGGGCAGCGCCGCATCGACGAAGAGACACCCGGCGACCGGACGCGTGGTCGCCTCCACGATTACCGGTAGAAACAGGCCAGCGTTGCTGTGACCGACGAGCACGACCGGTTGATCCGCCGGCAACTGCTCGACCGCGCCGCCGACCGTCTCGGCGACGCGCGGCCAGCGCAAGCCGGCGCAGCTGTCGTTCGCTCACGGTACGGTGAACCACTGGTTCGCTTTGAGAAGTCCCCCAGCGACTTCGCCACAGCTGCCGACATAGAGTCGGAGAAGGCTATTCTCGATGTCCTTCGGACTGCCCGTCCGGACGACGACGTGGTGGGAGAAGAGTGCGGACATACCGGAGCCCGCTTCGCCGACCGCACGTGGCTGGTCGATCCGCTATGCGGCACCTTGAACTATGCCGCGCGGACCACTCTGGTGGCTGTGAACGTGGCCCTGCGGACGGGCTCCGGTATCACGGTGGCGGCGTCAGCCGATCCATTTGCCCAGGAGCTGTTCTGGGCTGAAGGCGGTCGCGCGTACGTCCGCCGCGATGGTGTGGACGAGAAGCTCGCGCCGTCGGCGGATTCACGACTGGTGGACGTCAACCTCGATCAGCCGTTCCCGAACAGCCCCGCGTTTCGGGCCGTCCAGCTGCTTGCAGATGCGGAGTTCGCCGAACAGTTCCGACCTCGCGTGGTCTCCACGACGCTGGCGGTCGCGTGGGTCGCGGCTGGCCGGCGGGCCGCATACGTGACCGATGGCAACCTGCAGGACAGCGTGCACTTCGCAAGCGGGATCGCGTTGTGTCAGGCCGCGGGATGCGTGGTGACCGGTATCCACGGGCAGCCGCTGCATGCCGGCGCGGGCGGGCTTGTCGTGGCGGCAGACGAAGTGACGCATGCGGCCCTGGTAGCCATTGTCGGTAGACAGTTCCCTCTCGATGTCGGCTCCGTGCCGGTCGAACCGTAAGTCTTGCCGTTTTGCGAACAACGCTTCGTCCCCATCAACGAAGTCGGATCCCGGATCGCCGCGCCATCCAGGATGAACGGTCGACCACCCGCTCATCGGCGCGACCGTGCACCGCGGCGGCGAGGACAACCGCGACTTGGGGCACGTCTTGACAACGGGCCACTCGGTCAAGATGCTGTCTTATAGTCTTACTGTCGTAGGACAATAGGAAGGATCGTCGCGGGTGATCGAGTTTGTGCTGGATGGCCGATCGAAGGTGAACACCTACGTGCAGCTGGTACAGCAGGTCAAACAGGCCCTACGCGTGGGCCTGTTGGAACCCGGCGACCAGTTGCCCAAGGTGCGTGACGTCGCGCAGTCGCTGGCGATCAACCCGAACACCGTGTTGAAGGCCTACCGCGAGTTGGAGATCGAAGGCTTGGTGGAGGGCCGACCCGGGGTGGGCACGTTCGTGAAGCGCACCCTCGCCGGCGCGTCTTTGCCCAATCAGGCCGAGCTGCGTGACGACCTGGTGGCCTGGCTGCACCGGGCGCACGCGGCCGGACTGACGCCCGAAGACGTCACCGCCCTGGTGGAGACGACGATGCGGGCCACGCTTCCCGTCGAATCGCCGCAGAAGGAACCCGTGTGAGCGGTATGAGAGGACACAATGGACATTGTGCTGGAAACCGACCAGCTGGGTAAGCGGTACGGAAACAAGTGGGCGCTGCAGGACTGCTCGCTGCACCTGCCGGCCGGGCGCATCGCTGCTCTCGTCGGGCCCAACGGCGCGGGCAAGAGCACGCTGCTGCACATGGCGGTAGGTCTGCTGCGGCCCGACGCCGGGGCGGTGCGGGTCTTCGGCGAAACGCCGTATGACAACACCACGGTCCTGGCCGAGATCGGATTCGTCGCCCAGGACACCCCGCTGTACCGGGACTTCACTGCGGCCGAACTGGTCACCATGGGCGCCAAGCTGAACCGGCGCTGGGACTCAGGCCTGGCCCGCAACCGGCTGGCCCAGCTCGGCATCCCGCCGGACAAGCCGGTCGGCAAGCTGTCCGGCGGGCAGCGCGCCCAGGTCGCGCTCGCCCTGGCCCTGGCGAAACGGCCCCGGCTGCTGCTGCTCGACGAACCGGTCGCCAGCCTGGACCCACTCGCCCGACGCGAGTTCCTGCAGTCACTGATGGGCAGCGTCGCCGAGGCCGGCACTACCGTGCTGCTCTCCTCACACCTGCTGGCAGACCTCGAACGGGTCTGCGACTACCTGATCGTGCTGCACGCCGCCCAGGTGCAGCTCGTCGGCACGGTCGACGATCTGGTCGCCGGACACCGGCAGCTCGTGGGCCCCCGGCACGATGGTGGTCCGATCGGCGGAGTCGCGGCGGTGGTCCGGGCCAGCCACACCGACCGCCAGTCCACGCTGCTGGTACGCACCAGCGGGCCCATCGACGATCCCTCGTGGACGGTCCGCGAGGTGACCTTGGAGGATCTCATCCTGGCTTATCTGGCCGATGGCGACACCCAAGCGAGCCACACGGAATGGGGGGTGCCGGCATGATCTGGCTGGCCTGGCGGCAACACCGCAAACAAGCACTGTTCACCCTCGTTGGGTTCGCGGCCCTCGCCGCCCTGATGATCCCGATCGCCCTGTCGATGCGGCACACGTTCGCCGACCTCGGACTGCCGAACTGCGTGCGTCAGCTGGCCCACGCCGACGTGTCCCCGGCCACCAGGGACGCCTGCGAGGCGGGATTCCACAGGTTCACGAACCGGTACGGCAGCTTGAACCTGGTGGCCGTGCTGCTTCTCATCCTGCCGATGCTGGTCGGCCTGTTCTGGGGCGCTCCGCTAGTCGCCCGTGAGGTCGAACACGGCACGCACCGGTTGGTCTGGACCCAGGGCATCAGCCGGACGCACTGGGCACTGGTGAAATTCGGGCTCGTCGGCGCGGCCACGCTTGCCGTCGCGGTCGGCTATGGGCTGGGCATGTCGTGGTGGGTCGACCCGCTGACTCATGCCGCACAGCAGGGCCGACTTGGCGTCATCGTCTTCGACCTGCAGGGCGTGGCCCCGATCGGCTACACCCTCTTCGCCGTGGCGCTGGGCATCTTCGCCGGCACCATCTGGCGCCGGGTGCTGCCGGCGATGGCTGTCACCCTCGTCGGGTTCGTCGGCGTGCGGGCTGCCCTGACGATCGTGGCCAGACCACACTACCTACCCGCCCGCACCCTCACCTTCCCCGTGCAGGGGTCCACCGATGGACGGAGCATGAGCCGCGGCGACTGGGTTCTCTCCAGCGGTGTCCGCGACGCTGCCGGAAAGATGGTGATGCCCGACGCCCAGGTGATGTGTCCGCCCGGCGCTCCGGGACCGGGGGGTGGTGCCTGTGGCGCCGATCTCGGCGTCGGACCCGGCGCCTACAACTGGCAGCTCTACCAACCCGCCGACCGGTTCTGGCTGTTCCAAGGCATCGAGACCGGCATCTTCGTCGCCCTCGCCGCCCTCCTGCTCTACCTCGCCATCCGCCGCATCCGCCGCATCGCCTGACCCCGCCACGCTAGATCGCCGGGCCGAACGGTCCGGCGATCAGCACATCATCGGTAGCCGGCGACACCGGCGGAGAAGATTAGCCATCCGGCAGGCCCCGACACAATCCCCGCCGTAGATATGTGGTGTGAAACCACTGCACGGCCGGCCTGGCACTGGCATCATCCGACAATGAGTGTCGATCGGATCCGTATCACCGCCAACGGGATCAGCCAGAATGTGCTCGTGCAGGGCCCGGCGGGTGGCAGGCCGGTACTCCTCGTCCACGGTAACTGCTCGTCGGCGGCATACTGGCTGCCGCTGCTGCGCCACCTGCCGGACACCCTGCGCATCGTCGCGCCGGACCTGCGTGGCTACGGCGACAGCGAGGGTGCCCCGGTCGACGCCACCCGGGGCCTGCGCGACTTCGCTGACGACGTAGCGTCGCTACTCGACGCACCGGGGATCTTCGACACCGACGCACGCCCAGTGGTGGTCGGTCACTCCATGGGCGGCGGTGTCGCGATGCAACTGACCGTCGACCACCCGCATCGGGTCGCCGGCCTGCTGCTGGAGTCGCCCGTGTCGCCCTATGGTTTCGGCGGCACCCGCGATGCCGACGGCACGCCCACCACAACCGATTTCGCCGGCACCGGCGGCGGATCGGTCAACCCGGATTTCGTCAAGCGCCTGGCCGCCAAGGACCGTGACGGCGACGGTTCGGCCAGTCCCCGGGCAGTGTTGCGCTCCGCCTACGTCGCTGACCCGGCGATCCTTGGTGATGACGAGGAAGCGCTTCTCGACACCGTACTGTCCACCCTGGTCGGTACGGACAACTACCCGGGGGACGCCGCCCCGAGCGAGCACTGGCCACTCACCGCGCCCGGCACGCGGGGCGTGCTCAACGCGATGTCCCCGCGGTGGTTTCAGCTGACGGAGGCGCTCATCGCGCTCGACCCCAAACCGCCCGTCACCTGGGTACGCGGGGACGCCGACGTTATCGTGTCCGACACCTCGCTGTTCGACCTGGCATACCTCGGCAAGCTGGGCCTGGTGCCCGACTGGCCCGGCGACGACGTCTGCCCACCGCAGCCGATGGTCACCCAGACCCGGACCGTGCTCGCCCAGTACGCCGCCGCGGGCGGCACCTACGCCGAGGTCGTCCAGCGCGACTGTGGCCACTCCCCCCACATCGAGCAACCGGCCGAGTTCGCCGCCTCGCTGCTAGCGCTCGTCGAAGCGGCGACCTGACGGGCACCGGCCGCCGGTCGGCAGGAGAGCGTGACTCGTCGGGGTCGGGCAATCGATGGGGTGTACGACGATTCTTCGTCAGGGATCCCGACGGCCACGTGATCAACGTCCTCGCGCACGACCGACAAGTTCAGCCGGCCCATGGCAGGCACGATCCCCCTGTGTACCGATGACCTTGCCGGCACGCTTGGCAGCACAAACCTGTGGTGAATCCCGCGCGGAGCGCCGATGATGGCGGGCATGAGCGGCTCGAGCAGAAGAGCAGACATGTTCATCGACCTCGAAGACGACCCACGGGAGAACGGGCCGAGCCTGGGCGACGAGCGCACAACACTCGCTGAGTACCTGCGCTGTCAGCGCCTGACACTGGAACTGAAGTGCTCCGGCCTCGACGCCGCTGACCTGGCCCGTCGCTCCGTGGAGCCCTCCACGATGTCGCTGCTCGGCTTGGTGCGCCACATGGCCGAGGTCGAGCGCGGCTGGTTCCGGCGGGTGATGGCCGGGCAGGACGCACCACCGCATTTCTGCTCCGACACCGACCGCGACGGAGATTTCGATGGTGGGGTGCCCGACCGCGAGATTGTCACGGAGGCATGGAAAGTGTGGCGGGCCGAGTGCGCGTTCACGGATCGGTTCGTGGCCGAGGCGCCCGATCTCGACGTCACCGGGAACGATCCCTGGCAAGGGCCCGTCTCGCTGCGCGAGGTGCTGGTGCACATGGTGGAGGAGTACGCCCGGCACAACGGCCACGCCGACCTGCTGCGCGAGCGGATCGACGGACGGGTGGGCCAGTAACGCTGTAGGTCGGGCACACGGACATGCGCAATTCGGCACGTCCCCGCGGCCAGCGGCGGATGAGGGCGTTGGGCCGGGTTGTGCTGGATAGCGCTGAGGGCGTCTACGGCAGGGCGGCGTACACCTCGGGAATCGTCTCGGCGACCCCGTCGGGGAACGCTACGAACGGCGTCGCGGCCACCGTCCGCTTCGCGCCGCGGCCGGTGTGCTTCCAGGTCCCGATGACGTGGCCGTCGCTGACGACCGTCGGCCGGAACACGCCGTTGCCGCCCGGGACGATACGGTCGGCGAACTCGGCGGGCAGGACGGCACGGCGGTCGGCGTAGCCCAGAATGAACTCGTCGAACCCGGGGAGCAGGAAGACACCTCGCGCGCGGCGTCGGCAGGTGTCGAACAAATCGGCAGTCCGTGGGTCCATGAAGTGCTC
>JAOPWA010000414.1 GCA_025965915.1 Dactylosporangium sp.
GTGTGACTGGACGGCGGTGCGGGTGGGCCACCTCGCCGGTCCCACGACGCACCCGACGGGCGCACACCCGGCTGTACCTCGTGCGTGACGACGTCGTCGTCGAGCTGATGGTCGCGATGGGCGACGCCGACCGGCGGCATGGTGGTCGTTACCGGGTAGCCGGCTGACGGCCGATACGCGGTCATCCCGACATGGGCAGGTGTTCGGCCGTCAGCCGATCGAGGAGCCCGCCCCGAACGTTCTCGCGCAGTCGGTCCAGTGCCGGGGTGAGGGTGGGTCGCGGCGGGGTGGGATCGTGCAGCCGGCGGGCCGGTTCGGGTAGGTGGGCGAGGTCATTGTCGAACCGGCGGCTTGCCGCGATGACCTCGTCGGCCGGGCCGTAGCTGTCATCGACAGTGAGTCGTCGGCCGGCGGTCATGACGGGAAGCAGCAGGGGGGTGTGGTCGGTTGGCGCCGGTTCGGCGCGCAGGCCGATGATGTCGTCGCCGACGTCTGGGCCGCGGAAGACCTGTTTGGCGCCCGGCAGGGTGATCTTTCCGGGGGACAGTTTCATGACCGGGCGGTTGCCGTAGGCGACCAGTTTGTAGGCGCTGTCGAGGTACGGTGCGTCGGCGGACACGCCCATCTTGGTGCCGACGCCGTAGGCGTCGATCGGCGCGCGCACGGTGACGAGATCCGCGATGGCGTACTCGTCCAGTCCGCCGCTGGCGATGATGCGGGCGTCTGTCAGTCCTGCCTGGTCAAGCAGCCGCCGGGCGGCGACGGCCTGGCCTGCGAGGTCACCGGAGTCCAGCCGTACCCCGATCGGGCCGGGTAGGTGCACGTGCCGGGTCACGTCGATCGCGGTGCGTACGCCGCCGAGGGTGTCGTAGGTGTCGACGAGGAAAACGGTGCCGCTGGGATAGTCAGCGGCGAACGCGGCGAAGGCGCTGCGCTCGTCGGGGAACGCCTCCACGAACGAGTGAGCCATCGTGCCGGTGGGCCGAACCCCGTAGCGGCGGGCCGCCTCCACGTTGCTGGTCGTGGTGAACCCGACGATGGCTGAGGCCCGGGCGACGGCCAGCGCCGCCTCCAGACCGTGGGTACGCCGGAATGCGAAGTCGACCAGTTGAGCGCCGCCCGCCGCCAGCCGGCAGCGGGCGGCCTTGGACGCGATCGCGGTCTGGTAGGTGACGAAGTTGAGCAGGGCCGTCTCCACGAGCTGGGCCTGCGCGATCGGCGCGGTGACCTCCAGCAGCGGCTCATCCGCGAAGATCATGCGGCCTTCGGGTACGGCCCACACGTCGCCGGTGAACCGCAGTTGGCTGAGCGCTTGTAGCGCGTCGTCGGGCAGGCAGTGGGTCGTGCGCAGATAGTCCAGGTCGGTGTCGTCGAGGTGGAATCCTTCCAAAAAAGCCAGCGTGTCGACCAGGCCGGCGGCGACCAGAAACCCCCGATCACTCGGCAGCGCGCGTACGAACAGGCTGAACGTGGCCGGCGCTTCCATGCCGCGGCGCAGGTAGCTCGCCGCCATCCGCAGCTCATACAGGTCCATGTACAGCCCGGCCATGCCACCTCCTACGTGTCAAACAACGGATCCGCTACCCGGTCCACGCGGTCAGGTGGTCTTCGCCTCCGTCGGCGGCTGGAGAACCAGTCGGCGATGAGTTGGTCGCAGGCGCAGGATGCCGCGTTCTTCGACCGGGTGGTCGCGTACTTTCAGCATGCGTACCCGTTGTGCGAGGTCGGGAGGGGCAAAAGTCACATATCGCCGGACTGAAGCAGGTCAGGCGGTCCGGTTCGCCTTTCCCGGACGTGAGACTCGATGGGGCTCCGCGACTGCGGTCCGATGCTGGCAGGCGGTGACCTGCCGCACTGGTTCTTAGTCGGCTTGGCATTGGGTCGTATCACCAAGCCGTTTCGGTCGCGGCACTGTGGGTGCGACCGTGCGACCGTGCGACCGTGCGGCCGGCGAAGGCCGAGGCGAGGACGGCTTCGGCTACGGCGACGGTGTGAATGCGTTCCCAGAAGGTAACGGTTTGGGCGTCGCGACCGAGCCGTAGACGTCGCAGGCCATGGGCCTTGATCACCCGTTGGCGCCATCTGGACTATCTCGGCGCGCGAGCTCGTACAGCTTGGCCGCTGGCCCGCATCGCCGCTGTGAGGACGTCGAGGTGGAGGCAGTGCTCGATCACCTGCCGGTCGAGTGCCGACAGGGCGCCGTACCCCTGACAGAACGCCTCCTCCAGGCCGGGCCGCCCAGACGTGGCGGGACATGCGCACGAGGTCGCGCGCGCGGCGAGGTCGTAGCGCGCGTGCTCGAAGTCGATGATGCTGATGACGCCGGCCGGTGAGCGCAGCAGGTTGCGTGGCGCGCAATCGAGGTGGCAGGCAACGGCGGCAATCGGGGCGAGCTGTGCGAGTGCCTGGAGGTGGCTGCGGATCTCGGCGAGCTGCTCGCGGGGTAGGACCGGCTGTGCGAGCCGTAGCCATTCCTCGCCGCGGTGAGCGAGCCAGCCGGTCATGTCGGGCTCGGCACGAGGCGGCCCGGCATGGTGCAGGCGGGTAGAAGTTTGCCGGCTTGGCGGTGGGCCTCACGTTCGGCTACGGGAGTCAGCGCGAGTTGGTTGAGTGGTTGCGCGTCCCGGTCTTGGCCGGGCACCGCGTCCACATTCCTTTGTAGAGCGCTCACAACAATGAAGTGCGGCTGGAGTGTTGCGCGTCGGGCGTCGTGGGTCAGGGGTTGGTCATGAGTTGCCGGGTGACGTTGGCGCAGACGCTGGCGCCGTAGGTCAGGCCGTGTGATCCGTCGTAGCGGGTGAGGACGGCGAGGATCCACTGGTCCTGGATGGCCAGGCAGGCGATGTGCCAGTTGCCGTCGTCGACTAGGGTCCAGCCGTTTTTGATCGCAGTACCGCCGGCGATGTCGGCGGGTAGGGCGTCGATGATGCCGAAGCGGCCTTCGCCGCGGACTTGGCGCATCTGGGTGAGGACCCAGGCGGTCCAGGTGGGGCCGGCGGCGCGGCCGTCGGCCACGCACAGGCCGAGACGGGTGGCGTCGCGGGCGGTGATCTGGGTCTGGCTCCACGTGCCGTCGACCATGGTGGTGTCGGTGAGGCCGCAGGTGGAGATCATGCGGTTGACGACGTCGTTGCCGCCGTTGAGTTGGTAGATGTCTCGGGCGGCCTGGTTGTCGCTGTCGCGGATCATCGTGGTGAGTTCGTCGAGTCGTTGCTGGCCGGGCGCATTGCCGGTGGCGGCCTGCCGGCGCAGGTAGTCGGCGGCGATCCAAATCTTGATCATCGACTCGGTGCTGCTGGTCTCTGTGGTGTGGTTGGCCGAGCCGGTGACCGTGCCGGTCTGGCGGTTCATCAGCGCCCAGGACAAAAAGCCGTCGATGGTAACGCTTACCGGGCGGGGCGTGAGTACTGGGCCGAGGGTGGTCGTGACCGCTTTCGGAGGGCTGGCGGTCTTGGTCGTGACGGCGGTCGGCGCGCTGGCTGGCCGGATCTTGCGGGTAGCTAGGTCTGATGGCGTTGGTGCGTCGGGGCTGACCGCGGTCGGGGTAGCGCGCGTGGCGTGTACCTCGGCCGTGGTGAGAACCTGGCCGGCGATGATCACCCCGGTTGCGTCGAGGATGAGCAGTGCGACCAACACCAGCGGGCCGAGCATCCCCCGGCGTGGCGATGCGCGATTCGGCCTCACCACGGTAAGCAACGCATCCAAGGTCGCGCGTGACGCCCAGGTGTACTGGCCGAACACGGGCAGCGACCGGGTGCGACCGACGGCGGCTGGGCCAGTTTCGGGGCGGTGGACCGGCGCCTTGCTTGTCGGTGGGAATCCGGTCGCGACCGCGTGGTCCACGTAGAGTCGTTCACGAGTCGCGCCCCTTCCCGCCTACGCAGCCTTTACACAGGGTTGCCAGATACGAGGCAGCTTCATCGGCAGGTCAGGGCATGCGCGCCGCAACGCTACCGGCGTGCCCGCGGCAAGGGACGCCTTCGCCAGTGATGAAGGCGCGGCGAGCGAGGGCCGATAACGCGTGCGCTGAGAGCTTTCACCCGTTCCCGCAGACCGCGGCCCGGCGGTGACGACTACGTCGTTGCCGGCATTCTCGCGCTGGAGCAGTTCGACGATGGCGTCGTCGCCAGAGCCTTTCGCGGGACGACCCGTCGACAACACAAACCCGGCCGGGCGTTGCGCGGAAATCCATCGCGCCGATACAGGACAAGATCAGCCGTAGACACGATGGGGCCTACGAGGCGATTTTCCTACGCCGGTATTGTCCGGGTCAGGTGTGGGGATCGCCGTCCGGCCTTGCGGCTTTTCGGCCTCTCAGCTCAACTGTTTCCAGTTGGGCTCTCCCGCTCGTCTCGTAGGTCAATTTCAAGTACACGCCCGCAACCGAGCGGCAGGCAGGGCCGAAAGTCCCATCGTGGTCGGGTCGACCGGACCGCACAACGAGGTCCGCATGGCTGCCAGTTTGGGGCAGGCACACCCCTGACCGCGCGCCGGTGCGTCGCCGAGCGCCGGGCGGCAGGCGTTGTGGGCCGCGGAGCCAGCGAGATGCGGTAGCGGGTCTCGCCTCATGCGGCGATGCAGCGGGGCTTGTGTCCGGGGCGGAGTGCGGCCGGTCGAAGGAGACCGTGCGCCGCTCAGGCGTGGCCGCTGTTCGTGTCGGCATGACCAGGCGCACGGGGCACTCTCTGATGCTCAGGACGAACGAGCCGTCGTGTGAGGGCGGGCCGGTGTCCGCCGAGGAGTGTCGCTTCCGCTAGTTGGACGTCGCGCGGTGGCGCCTTCGACTGCAACGGCGCACCTGGCCGACGCGATCAGCAAGCCGGCGGAGTGGGTGGCGGGAGCGTTGCTCGGGCAGCATCCTCTCGACCCCGTGGACGCCGCAACCCTGGCCACCAAGCTCGGGCCGCGCCCATACTTGCGGTGCCGCCGCCGCGCGGCACCCTGCCCACACCGGTGCCGACTGGTCCGACCGTCGACAGGGTCTACGAGGTGTTGCGGCTCTACGGGCTGCGATGATCAACGCGCACACGGCGCGTTGATCACGGTCACCTTCAGCGTCTTTCGTCGAGCGTGCCAAGCAGTCGAGCACCCACAATGTCGCGTTAGCTTCCAAAACGGGCGGGGAGTATGGTCGGACCCGACTAGTCAGCGATCGGAGTACGGGTGGCGGAGACTCGGGCGGTCAGCAATCCGCTGGCCCTGGCCGTGCTGTCCTACCTGACCCAGCGGCCCATGCACCCCTACGAACTGAGCCGAACCCTGCGCAACAACGGCGACGACCGGAGCATCAAGTTCAACCACGGCACGCTCTACATGGTCGTCAAGCAACTCGGCAAGGCCGGGCTAATCCGCGAGCAGCAGACCAGCCGCGAGGGGCAGCGCCCGGAACGCACCGTGTACGCGCTAACGGACTCCGGCCGCCAGGAACTGCACGACTGGCTGCGCGAGTTGATCGAGCAGCCGCAACATGAGTACCCGACCTTCGTGGCCGCGCTGTCGCTCCTCGCCGCACTGCCGCCCGACGCGGTGATCCCGCTGCTGCGCCGGCGCTCGCAGCGGCTCGGCGAGGAGATCGCGCAGACCGAACGGCTGATCCAGACGACACTGGCCGCCGGGGTCCCCGAACTATTCCTAATCGAAGAGCAGTTCCGGGTGACACTTCTGCACGCGGAGACGTCGTTCGTCGAAGACCTGATCGGCCGGATCGCCGATCCGGAGACCGACTGGGCCACGGCCTGGGCACAACACCACAGCCAGCAAAATTCTGAGATCACGGCAACTGAACCCGCTGCGGATCTGCGGTGATGGTCGGCGTCGAGGTCGATGACAGCGCCCGACGCGCCCAGTTCATCACGCGCCGAACGCAGGCGCGTACGGCAGTCGGATGTCACCTCATCTGCGGGTGAGCTTCTCGTGCGGGTGGCTGGCTAGGTCGGCGAGCACTGGAAGACCCTCAGTTCGGTCCGGCGCGCCATGTCGAGCCGGTGCAGGATCATGGCTCGACGGGTTCGCGTCGGCCGTGCCGGATGGGTCAGTAGCGGATCGTCGGCGAGCGCGCGAGGCGGAAGCCACGACGTCGATACCGACGTCCACCCGATGGCTGCAGCGGCAAGGTCATGGTGAAACGCCCGCGTATCCAGGTACGGCATTGCCAGTACCGCGCTGTACGCCCGGATCGCCTCTGTCGCCACCTCGACCGGCATCCGCCATGAGCACCAGCACGACGGCCACGGCACCAGCAGGTAGGCAACATCCCAGGCGATGTTGCGCCACTGCGCGCTTTCAAAGTCGATCAAGGTCAACCCTGTCAGCGGCCCGTACGCTGTTGTCCGGGCAAACGTCCGCCGGAGTCAGCGCGGCCGGCCCGTCGCCATTCAGCCGTGCTGCCGGCCCCCGCAACTCGCCCAGGACGTCAGCCGGCACACCCACGTCAAGGTCGGCGCAGTGTCGCGCGATGATCCTCACGGCGTCATCAACTCGGCTATCGGCCAGTCGCCGGATGTGCTTCCAACGCGGCACGGAACGAATTCCGTACATCTGCGATGGCGAGATGCACTGACGCGATCACCTGAGCCCAGGACACCACAGAGGGGGTGACCTCTGCCATCCGGTCGTGACCAAGTAGGGCGTCGACGACGCTGAGACCTGTCCCGACGTCGGACATCACGACGATCGGCGGAGAATCGCCAGCTGTGATCAGTCGTGACGTCGGCGCATCGGGTGGCGCGACGGACACCCATCTTACGGAATGCCGACGGCGTAGCGATCCCCGATGGTGCGAGCTGCCGGGCGATCGCGGCCTGACAGTCGTCGCCCACAGGGCCTGGTGGGGTTGACGTGAGCCAACATGCAGCAGGGCGGCCGGGTGCCCGCGTGGCGGTCGGATCCGCGGTGGCATTGAGCCGGGCGTACTACCTGAGCCACCACCTCGCGCTTGGCCACCATCACGCTACAACGCGACGACATCGGATCCGCCCTACGGATGCTGCGGGAAGCCGTGGAGCTCAGCCGACGGGTAAATTCGGTTCAGCGGCTGTGACGTGCGGGTATGTCCGAGGTCGGGCTGCCGGCAGCTGCGACGATCCCGACCATGAGTGCATCGCTGGTGTACCTGATCCTGCGTCAGATTTTGAAGATTTTGACGCAATTCGCTCGGGACGGCGGCGCCTAGATGGGACGTTGAACGGCATCGTTGCGTTGAGCGTTGGCAAGATCGAGGCAGACATTGATCTGACACCGACTCCGGCAACTCTACGTTGTGGACAGTCCAGGTCCACCCACCATGGACACGTCCCGGACGATCGGCACCGTCCTCATCTGGGCAGCGCTGACACTCACGCCACGATCCGAGAGGGGAGGGACAGCGGGCCCGCTGTCGTCATGCATCGCCAGCGAGGAGCAGGTCGCCCAGCCGGCTTCGCTGATACAGCACCGCGTGCCCGTCGCGCCGTGCGCTGAGGATGCCGGCCGCTTCGAGCGCCTTCAGGTGGATGTTTATCGTGGGCGCCGCCAGGTCGAGCAGCGTGGCGAGCTGGGACGTCGACATCGGCAGGTCGAGCTGCGCCAGCAGGGCGGCGCGGCTGCGTCCCAGCACTGCGGGGAGAGGTTCGGTAGCCGCTCCGTCCGATGCCTCCCAGAGCCTTCCGAGCCCGCGCGGGGAGTACGTCACGTTGGCCACGTTCGGGTCCGCGGTGCCAACGAGCACGTCCGGCCAGGCGAACACGCACGGCACCAGCAGCAGGCCGCGCTGCCGCAGCTGGGCGCGACCGGTGTAGTACTTGGTGATCCGCAACGTGTCGCCAGAGAAGCCGATCAGCGGATGGAGGGTGCGGAACAGCTGTTGGACGCCGCCGTTGGCCAACTCGTCGAGGCGGTACGTCACGTCGTTGTGCAGCAGCGCGCGCATGCGCGGCCAGTACGGCGCGATGGCCACCCGCCACCACCGGCCGAGTTCGGCGACGATCCTGACGAGGGCCGCCTCCGGCGCCGCGATCAGCTCACCGAGCAGTCTGACGCGCTCGGCCCGGCCCGGCCCACGCTGCGCGACCGGGTGCCCGGCGAGGTGGGTGAGCTGCTCCGCGACGAGCGCCGGGTCGCTCCCGGCGATCTGTGCCAGGCCCGATTCGATGGTCGGCGACCGGTGTCTCGGTGCGGGCACCAGGAAGTCGGGAATGTACCCGGCTGGCCGGACCAGCGTGGTGAGCAGGTCGATGTCCAACCCGGTCAGGCTTGGCCGGACGCGCCGCATCCAGCCGGCGTGTAGTCCGTTGGGGGTGGCTGTGCTCAGCGCCCGAACGCTGGTCACAGCCTCCCACACCGGGGACAGGGCGAACCGGATCCGTCCCATGTCGACGGTGCTGAAACATAGCTCGATCACCCAACGAGATTAGCTTGAGGCCTAATCTTCGACAGCGCTTGCGGCCACCGGCAGCCTTTCGGTATGACCGATGACAGGCTCGATGACGCGTACCTGCGGATGCACCATGCCGGTCCGGAATGGGGCGAGGACCGGCTCACCAACCACGGACCCATGGCGGTCGAAACGCTGATCCGGCGCGGCCACGGCGACCGGGTCACGATGTGGGTCGACCGCTACCTGACCCGGCTCGACGACCTCCCCACCGCCAGCGCCGCGATCAGCGATGCTACGTGGCGGGAGGCGCTCGGCGACGGCCGGAGGATCGCCGATTGGACGGCGTACTTCGGCCGCCAGGTGGACGAGCGCCCATGGCGGGACGTCTTGGCTCTATGGTGGCCACGGCTCCTGCCGGGCATCGTGGCCGGCGCGACGCACGGCGTGATCCGGGTCGGCCACGCGGTCCGCGCCCTGCTCGGCGACGACGGCGACGGCAGTGGACCGGCGGTCGCCGAGCTGGCCCACGGACTCGCGTTCTGGGCGGCGCGGTTCCAGGGCGTACCGGGCACCGCGGCGCCGGCAGGCCGGCTCGACGCCGCGACCGCGCTCCAGGGCATTCCCGCCTTGGCGGTCCAGCAAGGCACCGTGGCGACCCGCCTCGCCCGGCTGCCCGCCATGGCCGGGTGGACCAGCGGCCTCGCCGCGCTCCGGGCGCCGGCCACGCCGCACGAGGCGCAGGCCGTCTTGGCCGATCTCGTCACAGCGGGCACGCGGCAGTATCTCAGCCACGGCCACGCGAGCCCGGTGCTGCTGGTCCACGCGGCGACGGCGCCGAACGCGGTCCTGCACACCCTGCCGGCCCTGCCGCGGGAGTTGTGGGCGCCCAGCCTCGGCGCCGTCTGGTCGGCGGCCGCAGCACTGTCCGCAGCGTACGCACCGCAGACCGGCGCCGCCGCCGCGCAGGCGCCCGCCCCGGTGGGCGCGGACGTCACCGCCTCGGTGTTCAACCGGGCTGCCGAGCACGGCGACGAACACGTCATCAAGTTCGCAGACACCGCCGTCGAAGTCTATGAACGCACCGGTGACCTGGCCGCATTGGCCGCCGCGGTCCGGATCACGACGCTCATCGACCCGCCGCGGGCGGCGTAGCCGGAGCGTTGTGGAACGCGAGACCCTATCGGCGGTACTCGCTCGGATGGCAAAAGACTACTGCCCACCCTCATCGCGCTCACCCTTTATGCCAGGACGATCGATCCCGACCAGCGGGATGGCTTTCACCAACCCGTGCAATGTGCCCTGCTCATGACAGCGAGATGACGCTCGGGCTGCTCCCACCAGTGCGGGCCTGATTGGTTGGCACGCGATGGGCGCTTGTTCTCGTCGCCCAAGCTAGCCGGATCACGGTTCTCCATCGGTTCAATGGAGCCAGATCGGCGCCGTGACCTGGAATGTGACAACGAAGTCGGCCCACGACCGCATGCGGGCCAGATTGGATGACGCTGGGTCGACTTCGTTGTCACCCGGCAGCCGCGTTAGACGCCTTTGCCCTCGCGCTGGTAGTGGACGTGAACGACTGCGGAGTCGAATGTTCGTGTTTGCGCCAGTCGCAGGTTGACTCTGTCGTCGAATGCTGGGAACAGTGGTGTGCCGCCACCAAGGACGACGGGGTGGACGAAGAGCCGGTACTCGTCGATCAAGCCGAGCCGAATGAAGGTCGCGGCCATGTCGGCGCCGCCAAATAGGACGAGGCCTTTGCCGGGTTGCTGTTTCAGCTTCGTGATCTGTTCGGCGATGTTCTCCCCGACCACTTCGGTGTTCCAGCCGGCCCGCTCAAGGGTCTTGGAGAACACGATCTTGGAGGTGTCCCGCCAGATCGGGGCGTATCTACGGTCGTAGTCGGTGCTGCAGGACTGGGTGTCGGCCGTGGGCCAGTAGCCCGCCATGAGCTCATACACCTTGCGCCCGAACAGGAAGGTGTCGAACTCGCCGGCCAAATCAACGAAGTACTCTTTGAGCTCCTCGTCAACGACAGGCCAATCAAATTCCCCGGCCGGTCCCTGGGTGAAGCCATCAAGCGACACCTGCATCCACAAGCTCAGTTTCCTCATCACGGTCCCTCCAAGTTGCTTTAGTGATCTGTTGGTGCTTCGCACGCAGATCCATGCAGACCCGCGTCACCTCGGCCGAGGTGTCTGCCGGACGGGTCCTCAGACCGCGAAGAACTCTGTCAGCACGGGAGCAAGGACCTCCGGGGCCACGTCGTGGTCCTGGCCGTCCAGGGTGCGGCGCTGCACGTCGGACAGAACGCCGGCCAGCGCCTGCGCGCCGTTGTGGATCCACGCCAGGCTGGCCCCGCCGTCGATCACGAGCGTGGGCACGGTGACCGAATCCCACCGCCCGCTCGGCAGTGGGTTGCCCGCCAT
>JAOPWA010000416.1 GCA_025965915.1 Dactylosporangium sp.
CCCGTCGTACTCCACCCACAGCGACGAGTCACCGATCGGGCCATCGGTCGGTGAGATCAGCGCCTGGATCATGACGTTCAGGCCGCCGTCGAGGGTGTGGACCTCGTTGCTCTTCGTCCGGATGAAGCTGGTGAAGCCCAGTGCCCGCAGCTCGTCCTCGAGCTGGCTGGTCGGGTACTCCGGCAGCAGGACCGTGGCCTTCTTACTCACGAAGCGCTTGAGGTGCTCGGCGTCGAAGTGGTCGCGGTGCAGGTGAGAGACGTACAGGTAGTCGGTCTGTCCCAACGTCTCCCAGTCGAGCTGCGAGTTGTCCGGGAAGGGAAACCACGAGGCGAAGTACGCCGGGTTGACCCACGGGTCGCACAGGATGCTGCCCGCCGGGGTGTCGATCCGCATGCTCGCGTGGCCTGTCCCCGTCAGTCGCACCGCACGTCCTCCCGCTCGCCCGTCTGGCTCAGTCCGCCCGACGCTACCCGAGAAGCGGCGCGCGAACCGAGCCCGGGCCACTGGCCCGCCGACCCCGCGCTACCCCGCGCTACCCCGCGCTACCCCGCCACCCGGGCGTGCCACACTAACGGCGAAGCACTGAAGCCATCAAAAGGTAAGAGTGGAAGGACCCGAACGTGGCTGGGAACGAGCCGGTTCTCTCTCCCGACCAGCGCAAGCCGGTCAACCCGCGCAAGGCTCGCATCGGAGCGGTCGCGGCGATCGTGGTCCTGTTGCTCATGACCATCGGCAACCACAAGGGCAACACCGAGAACTACTTCATGTACGGCCTCGCCGGCCTCATCGCGCTCATGCTCATCGGCGACTGGGTGCTGCGCCGCAACGGCCTGCGCGACTGACGGCCGGCCGCCGTCGGCGTCACCGACCCGCGGCCGTCAGGTGCGGGTCGTCCTTCGGCACCAGCGCCGGCGGCAACGCCCACCCCACCTCGCCGTACATCCGCACCTGCCAGCCGGGCGGCACCGAGTCGCGGCACGTCTGCTCGGGGCCGGCACACACGACCGCGTCGATCCGGGGGTAGACCGGCGGGTGGTGCGGCAGCATCGAGTGCATCGCCAGCAGGTGACGGCCGCGCAACAGCAGCCACCACGGGTACTCCCAGGTGTCGTTCTCCTGGACGATCCCGATGTACTGCGCGCCGGAGTCCCGGATCACGGTGGCCACCTCGCTGTACTGATCCGCCCACGCCGGACGCGAGACGAAACGGCCGTGCCAGTTGTCGAGCACGAGCACCGACTGGGAGCCGACGAGTCGACGCGGCCAGCCGTACAGCACCGAGAGCGCACCCGCCACGCCGCCGACCATCAGGGTGGCGGTCACGAAGCCCGCGAGCAGCGCACGACCGCGTGGACGCGGGATGCGGACGCGATCCCTCCCGCGGGTGGCCGCTGCGCCGAACACCGCCGCGAGCACCAGGCCGGCCAGCGGCGCCGCGAGGACCACCACGTACAGGAACAGCCGGTTGCCCCACGGCTGCCACTTCACCGTCGCGGTGTGCAGCACGAGGGCGACAAGCACCACCGAGGCGTACGCCCGGCGCGGGCCGGCGGTTTCGCGGGCGCCGCCCAGCCCCGGCCGGATGAGGCACACCACGGCACCGACCATCATGATCAGGGCCTGGACCGGGTACGCCGCCTTGTCCTCCGACGGGTACCAGGCCGGGCTCGGGAACGTTGTGCGGTCGAACGTGATCGCCGGGTCGGACGGGTTGACCCCGAGGGCGCGCGACAGTGCCTCCACCCCGGTAGCCGTCCAGCTACTCAGGAACGGCACGGGCGTGTCGAGAAGCGTCTGCGCCTGCCGTACGCCGTTGACGACGACCGCCGCCGGATCGTGGCGCTGCATCGTGATGGAGGTCCGCAGGTAGTCCGGACCGAGCAGATTGCCGAACTCGCTGTAGACCCGCCACAGGTACGGACCGGCGATCGCCGTGGTGATGGTCAGGATGACCAGTGTCGAGACGACGAGGCCGGTGGCGGCTCGGATCGGACGGCCGGTGCCGGCGCCCCGACGCAGCCGGGCCAGTCCCCACCAGACCAGCAGCGGTGCGGCCGCGAACAGGCCGGTCTGCTTGGTCAGCGCGATCAGCCCGGTCGCCACGCCGAGCAGCACCACGGTGGCGGGCCCGGACAGGGCCCGGCGTGCCGCGTCTCCTGGTGACGCCGCCCCGCGCCGGCCGCCGACGCCGTCGACCACCAGCGTCGCGAGGCACGCCACCCAGCCGGCCACGACCAGGTCGGTCTGGGTGCTGCTCGACTCGAGGACGACCGCCGGCGCGGTGGCCAGTACGAACGCTGCCAACAGTTGGGCGCGGCGGCCCCCTCCGAGTTGTCCGGTGAGCCGGGTGACGGCGAGCAGTGCGACGACCCCGGCCGACCACTGCACCAGCCCGTACAGCGCGTCGCCGCCGGTGAGCAGGCGAAGGTGCAGCAGCACGTACTCAGCACCCGGGGCGTACGTGGCCTGCCGGTGGATCCGCACCGGATAGAACTCGACGTCGTGCTGTGCCGCCCAGTGCTCGACCTTGGGGAGGTGATACGTCTGCGCGTCGTACGTGTTGGGCGGCGATACGAGTGCGAGCAGCAGTTCGGCCAGGAGCAGGCCCACGACGGCCACGACGACCGTACGCTCGCCGCGCGTCAAGGCGTGCCAGCGCTCGGCCAACGGCCGCCGCGGCTCGACACCGCCCGGCCTGTCATGCCAGCGTCGCCACCCGGCCGCCGCGCCGGCGAGCGCCAGGGCGAACATCCAGGCGACCGCCACGCCGGCCGTGGTGAGCCGCCTCAGCGCGGACAGCACCTCCACGCTCACGACGGCGTACCCACCGAACACCACCGCGGTACGCGCGAGCGTCAGGCGGCCGACTGCGGCGACCGCCGTGCGGGGTGACAGCGCGTAAGCCAGCAGGGCGACAGTGCCCGCCGGCAGTAGGACCAGCGGGAGGAGGGGTGGGATCACCGGTCAGCGCCGGCGAGCCAGGATGTCTCGTACCTCCTTGAGCGCCGCGTCCACCTCTGCCTCGAAGTAGCCGCCCGGGACCAGGCTGAACTGCGCCGGATCCAGTTCGGCCTCGCTCAGAGGGGCGCCCGAGCGGCCCGACATGGCGTTGACGACGGTCTCGAAGAGACGGTCGACCTGCACCCGGTCGTATCCACTGCCGAAGCGGCGCAGTTGGAACGTGCGACGCAACTGGTCGATGTGGGTGACCTCAGGCGGCATGCCCTGGCTGGGCGGACCGGCCGGCGGGTAGGACCGGTCGAACCCGCTGTCGAGCATGCGGATCTCAGTGGTCATGTCGCTCTTACCGTGACGACCCGGTTCGAAGGGGTCGTCATAGCCGCCGCCGAAGCGGGTGGGCTCGTCGTATCGGTCGAAGCCGCCCTGCGGCGGGCCGGACTGCACCGGCGAGACCGGTCGCGGTGTCATCGGCGGAGGCGTCATGGGCGGTGCCATCGGCGGGGCCATCATGCGGTCGTCACGAATCGGTGGCGGCCCCATGCGCTCGGGCGGCCCCATGCGCTCGGGCGGCCCCATCCGCTCGGGCGGCCCCATCCGCTCGGGCGGAGCCATACGCTCGAGTGACTGCGGGACGCGCTGCTCACGCCCATAGGCCGAGGAGCGCTCCTCCAACTCCGCAAGCTGCCGCTCGACCCGGTCGAGATGCAGGTCGACCTGCCACTCGTCATATCCGCCGAAGCGCACGCGGAAGACCACGTCGTGCACCTCCTGAGCGGCGACCGGGCCATTACCCGGTGGGTCACCTGCGAGCGTCGCCTCGACCCGGTCGAGGAACGCGTCCACCTCGTCGACCTTGTATCCGCGACGCAGCGCCTTACGCCGGAAGCGCTGACCCTGACTCGTCACCGTGTCTCCTCGTTTGCTCCGCCGAGCAGCCCCATGCCCATTGCGATCCCGTGTTCGCGACCACTGGGCCCGCTTCGCTCAACGCCCATGCCGGCCTCGCCGGGCTTTGCCGGGCCCGGTCCGCCACAGGCGCTCCTCGCGCTCACTGTGCCACCTCTGAAGCCGCGAGCTGTCCGCAGGCTCCATCGATTTCGCGGCCACGGGTGTCTCGGACCGTGGTCGGAACTCCGGCCGCGCGAAGCCGCCGGACGAACTCACGCTCGACCGGCTTCGGGCTCGCGTCCCAGCGACTTCCCGGAGTCGGGTTGAGTGGAATGAGATTGACATGAGTAAGCCGGCCCGACAAGAGCTCTCCGAGAAGATCCGCTCGCCAGGGCTGATCGTTCACGTCTTTGATCATTGCGTACTCGATTGAGACCCGCCGCCCCGTCTGCCCGGCGTACTCCCACGCGGAGTCGAGCACCTCGGCCACCTTCCAGCGCTGGTTGACCGGGACCAGCTCGTCACGCAGCTCGTCGTCGGGGGCGTGCAGAGACAGCGCCAGTGTCACCGACAGGCCCTCGGAGGTCAACCGGCGGATCGCGGGCACCAGACCGACGGTCGAGACTGTGATGTGGCGCTGAGACAGGCCGAGGCCGTCCGGGGCCGGGTCGCTCAGGCGCCGCACGGCGTTGATCACGCGCGGGTAGTTGGCCAGGGGCTCACCCATACCCATGAACACGACGTGGGACAGTCGCGGGGGCGAACCCGGGATCGCGCCGCTCGCGGCGACAGCCGCGAACGAGACGACCTGATCGACGATCTCGGCCGTGGACAGGTTGCGGGTCAGACCTGCCTGGCCGGTGGCGCAGAACGGGCAGGCCATACCGCAGCCGGCCTGGCTGGAGATGCAGACTGTCACCCGGTCGGGGTAGCCCATCAGCACACTCTCGACGAGCGAGCCGTCGTGCAGCCGCCACAGCGTTTTGCGGGTCGCGCCGTCATCGCAGGTCAACTCGCGCACGGGCGTCAACAGCGGGGGCAGCATGGCCTCGGCGAGGCGATCCCGGCTGGCTGCGGGCAGGTCGGTCATGGCGGCGGGGTCGCGTACGAGCCGACCGAAGTAGTGGGCCGACATCTGGCCGGCGCGGAATTCCCGCTCCCCCAGGTCTGCGACGGCGGCCCGGCGTGCAGCGGGATCAAGATCGGCGAGATGGCGTGGTGGCGTGGCGGCTCGGCGCCGAGAAGGCTCGTTGGCCTGCGACGGGGAGCTGTCGATGATGGGGAGGGCAGTCATGGCCTACCCAGTGTTCCATGCCGCAGGCCGTAACGGCGGTGCCGTGCGCCGACCGGACCGGAAAGGCGCCGTACCCCACCCGGCCGGCGGATTCCTTCGTCGCTCACGTCACGACCGGCGCCACGAACGCCAGCACGGCGACCGCCGTCGGAGCTGCGAACAGGACCGAGTCCAGCCGGTCCATCAGCCCACCATGGCCGGGCAGAAGCGTGCTCATGTCCTTGATGCCCAGGTCACGCTTGATCAAGGACTCGGCGAGGTCACCGAGCACACTGGCCGCGGACACGGCCAGGCCGAACAGTGCCCCGTACCACCAGGCCACGTCGAACATGAAATGCAGCATCAGGGCGCCGCCGGCCGCCGCGGCCAGCAGTGAGCCGGCCGCGCCCTCCCAGGACTTCTTCGGGCTCACCGAGGGCGCCATCGGCCGTTTGCCGAAGAAGACACCGGCGACGTACCCGCCGGTGTCGGACAGCACCACGCCGACGAGGGCTGCCAGCACGCGCAGATCACCGCCCTCGGGGCGGGCCAGAAGCACGGCGAAACCGCCGAGGAACGGCACGTACACCGCGATCAGCAGGGCCGCCACGACATCGCGTTGATATCCGGCGGGACCGTCCGCGAGGCGCCATACCAGCGCTGCGACGGCCGTCGCGATCAATCCCAGAATGAGCGCCTCGGCCCCGCCGTACCAGGCCAGGCCGGCCATGGCCACCCCACCGGCGATCAGCGGGACCATGGGTGGGTGGGCACCGCCGGCCCGGACCGCCCGGACCATCTCCCAGGTGGCGACGACTATCGCGATGACGACCACACCGAGGAATGCCTCCCGGCGCGTGAACAGTGACACGAGCACGACCGCGCCCAACGTCACACCCACCCCGATGGCGGCCGGCAGGTTGCGCCCGGCGCGGCCGCTGACCTTGGCGGGCTCGGGGGCGGGCGACGCCTCGGAGACGTCGGCCGCCTCCACCGGGCTGGCCTCGTCCGGGCGGCCGGGGGCGGTCCCGGTCACAGGGGTCATCTCGGACGTGGCAGCCGAATCCACCCGGTCTCCATCGGACGCCACCATCTCCTGCGGCCCCGACCACAGGTCGCCGGTCGTCTCGGCCGCCGCATGCCGGCCGCGTTGAGAGGTGCGGTCGACGCCCGGGTGAAAGCCGAGGTCGAGCTCCGCGTCGGGCTCATCGTCCGTCCGCGATCGCGGGTATGCGTCGGGCGCGGCATCAACGTGCCGCGCCCGCTGTCGGCCAGGGTGGGATTCATCGTGGCCGCGACCGGACGGATCGGGCCAGCCCGGAGTATCGAGGTGTGCCATCAGACCTCGAGGAGCTCGGTTTCCTTGTGCTTGACGACCTCGTCGACGTTCGCCACGTACTTGTGGGTGAGGTCCTCGAGCTCCTTCTCCGCTCGGCGTACCTCGTCCTCGCCCGCCTCGCCGTCCTTGATCATGCGCTCTAGCTCTTCCTTGGCCCTACGCCGGACGTTGCGGATGGCGACCTTCGCCTCTTCGCCCTTGTGTCGGGCCACCTTGATCATCTCGCGGCGGCGCTCCTCGGTCATCTGCGGCAGCACGATACGCAACTGAGTTCCCTCGTTGTTGGGGTTCACACCGAGGTCGGAGTCGCGAATCGCCTTCTCCATGGCGTGCAGCTGCGAGTTGTCGTACGGCTTGATGAGCGCCATGCGGGGCTCCGGTACGCCGATCGAGGCCATCTGGGGAAGCGGCGTCGGCGTACCGTAGTAGTCAATCATGATCTTGGCGAACATCGCCGGCGTGGCCCGGCCGGTGCGGATCGTCGCGAACTCCTCCTTGGCGAAAACGATCGCCCGGTCCATCTTCTCCTCGGCCTCGAAGAGTGTCTCGTCGATCACGTGCCCCGTCGCCTCCTTAGTCTGTGGGCCTCTCGTTGGCCCGTGGGCCTGTCGGCCTCACGCCGCCGTGATGAGCGTCCCGATCCTCTCACCGATGACAGCGCGAATGATGGTGTCCGGCCCCTCGGCTCCGAACACGAGCATGGGCAGCCCGTTGTCCATGCACAAGCTGAAGGCGGCGGCGTCCACGACCCGCAGCCCCCGACGGAGCGCCTCCTCGAACGTCACCGTGTCGAGTTTGATCGCCGACGGGTCGGTACGCGGGTCGGCGGTGTAGACGCCATCGACCCCGTTCTTGCTCATCAGGACCGCGTCGGCGTGGATCTCCAGCGCGCGCTGCGCAGCAACGGTGTCGGTGGAGAAGTACGGCATGCCGGCGCCGGCACCGAAGATCACGACGCGCCCCTTCTCCAGGTGACGGATCGCCCTGCGGGGGATGTAGGGCTCGGCTACCTGGGCCATGTGGATCGCCGACTGTACGCGGGTGTCGATGGCCTCCTTCTCCAGGAAGTCCTGGAGCGCGAGGCAGTTCATCACCGTGCCGAGCATGCCCATGTAGTCGGCGCGCGCCCGGTCCATGCCGTGGCGCTGCAGCTCGGCTCCGCGGAAGAAGTTGCCGCCGCCGACCACGACCGCGACCTGGACGCCCTTGCGTACCACCGTGGCGATCTGAGCGGCGATCGTTTGAACGACGTTGGGGTCGACGCCGACCGCGCCCCCGCCGAAGACCTCACCCGACAGCTTGAGCACCACCCGGCGGGCGCGCCCCTGCTCACCCCCGGCATAAGCGGGTACGGCCAACTCGGCGGTGTTCGTCATCGGGAGCCCTTCCGTTTGGTTGATTGTGCGGCGCCCAGCGGACGATTGACGCGCGCACGCAACGGTCCAGTGTTTGCGGCAAGGGGGCCGCGGCAGTCCTGCACGGACACCGGCGACCCCCTCGCTGCGTTGACTCTCGGGCCGTCAGGCCTGGCCCACCTCGAAGCGGACGAACCGGGTAACGGTGATGCCGGCCTCGTCGAGAAGCTGGCGGACCGTCTTCTTCTGGTCCGTGACGGACGGCTGCTCCAGGAGGACGAAGTCCTTGAAGAACGCGTTGACGCGGCCGTCAATGATCTTCGACAGCGCCTGCTCGGGTTTGCCCTCCTCGCGAGCGGTCTGCTCAGCGATGCGCCGCTCGGACTCGACCACGTCGGCTGGCACCTCGTCGCGGTTGAGGTACTTCGGGCGCATCGCGGCGATCTGCATCGCCACGCCACGCGCTTCATCGAGACGGGCCTCGTCGGCGGCGCCTCCGCTGCCGGCGAACTCGACGGCGACACCGACCTGCGGCGGCAGGTCAGGGCTCTTGCGGTGCATGTAGACGGCGATCTGGCCGTCGAGCACTGCGAAACGGTTGACCACGAGCTTCTCGCCAATCTTGGCGGACTCGACCTCGACGGTCTCGCCGACCGTGCGGCCGTCCCCCAGCTTGGAGTTGATCAGCTCGTCGAGATCGGCCGGCCTGGTCGCGTCGACGTGCCCGACGAGGCGGTCCGCCAGCGCGACGAAGTCAGCATTCTTGGCCACGAAGTCGGTCTCGCAGTTGAGCTCCAGCAGCGCCTTGCCGGCGTGCGCGACGAGGCCCTGAGCGGCCGTGCGGCCGGCCCGCTTGCCGACGTCCTTGGCGCCCTTGATGCGCAGGAGTTCGACGGCCTTGTCGAAGTCGCCTTCGGCCTCCTGAAGTGCCTTCTTGCTGTCCATCATGCCAGCGCCGGTGAGGTCGCGGAGCCGCTTGACGTCTGCGGCAGTGAAGTTGGACATGACTCTCTCTCGGTTCAGACGTGGGTGGGCGACGGTTCGGGGGCTGCACCGGGTGTCCGCCCGCGCAACTTCGCGCCGCGACCGGGACCCGGCGCTGTCGCGCACCACTCGTGAACGGTGCGCGACAGCGGCGAATCAGGCCTGAGCGGCCTCGGTGGCCGTGGCGTCGGTCGCCGCAGGCGCGGCCTCCGTCGCCGTGGGCTCGGTGGCCGTAGCCTCGGTCGCCGCAGGCGCGGCAGCCTGGGTTGCCTCGGTCGGCGCGGCGGCGTCGGCGGGCTGCAGCAGCTCGCGCTCCCACTCGGCCAGCGGCTCGTTGACACCCACGGCACCCGCCTCCGGCTTCTCGTCCGCGCGGCGGTTCTTGCCGGAGCGGGCGATCAGGCCGTCTGCGACTGCGTCTGCGACCACGCGGGTGAGCAGCGCGGCCGAGCGGATCGCGTCGTCGTTACCCGGGATCGGGAAGTCGACCTCGTCCGGGTCGCAGTTGGTGTCGAGCACGGCGATCACCGGGATGCCCAGCTTGCGGGCCTCGTCGACGGCGATGTGCTCCTTCTTGGTGTCGACGATCCAGACCGCGGCCGGGATCTTCTGCATGTCGCGCAGGCCGCCCAGGGTGCGGGTCAGCTTGATCTTCTCGCGGGACAGCTGCAGGGTCTCCTTCTTGGTGAAGCCCTGCGACTGGCCGGTCTGCTCGATCGACTCGAGCTCCTTCATGCGCTGCAGCCGCTTGTAGACCGTCTGGAAGTTGGTGAGCATGCCGCCCAGCCAGCGGTGGTTGACGTACGGCATGCCAACCCGCGCCGCCTGCTCGGCGATCGCCTCCTGGGCCTGCTTCTTGGTGCCCACGAACATCACGCTGCCGCCTTCGGCGACCGTGGTCCGGATGAACTCGTACGCCTTCTCGATGTAGTCGAGCGTCTGGCGCAGGTCGATGATGTAGATACCGTTGCGCTCGGTGAAGATGAAGCGCTTCATCTTCGGGTTCCAGCGACGAGTCTGGTGCCCGAAGTGGACACCGCTCTCCAGTAGCTGGCGCATGGTCACGACGGCCATGGGTGATGTGCTCCTCGGATAGCCCTGGTTGTCGCGGCGGACCGGCAGTCCACCGCCCTGGCGCCCGGTCGTCGGCCGCGGCTCACCCGACGTCGGAATCAACATCAGGACCAGGGCGGCCGCCGCCTCGGACCGGTCGGACCACAGGGGCGACCGAGCGGTGAGGAGGGCGCGCGAGGTCGACCACGTGTCGTGGTCGCCAATAGCCGAGTGTACGCCGAGCCGCGATCGAACCCCGCCCCACCCGCCCGATCGTGTCGATCTAGGAGAAGTGGCGACCGTTCCATCCGATTAAGGCAGCATTTGTCCAAGATCGACATCTACCTGGATCGAATCAGGCAGCCGCCAGCCCCGCCGTGACGAACAGGACCAGCGCGACCGGCAGGTACACCAGCGGTGGACGTAGCCACACCCTCAGGCCGGCACCCGGCGCGGCCGCGGCCCCGCTGAGCAGCCCGTACAGGCCGAAGCCGAACATCGGCATGCCGAGTACCAGGAACGAACTGGCGATCGAGCCGCCCACCTGGACCTTCGAGGTCAAGAAGGCCGAGGCCAGCAGGCGCAGCGCCATCAGTTCGAACAGCACGGTGACCACCACGATGGCGACCGCCATGCCCGGGTGGCGGGAGCGGTAGACCCCATCACCGAACCCCCCGGGACCACCGGCCGGCCGCCGCAGTGCGGACCGGTCGATGGATTCGGTCGCGTGCCGCACCACCTGCGTCTCTTCCGCCTCGTCACCCCCACCCCAGACCGAACGGCCGGAGCCCGGGCGGGCGTCGCCGGCCAGCGGAGGGCGCCCGGCCGTACCATCCGCGCCCAGATAGGGCAGGCCGGAGGTGGGCGCCGTGTGGACCGCGCCGGGCGCGGCCGGGGGTTCAGGCATGAACGCGGGCGGACCCGACGTCTGCACGGCAGGTCCGGACGGGAACGCGGGCGCGGGCGGCTCAGCCACGAACGCGGGCGGCAGCGGCGGCCTGTCCCCCGACCGCGAGCCGATGGGCATCGCCAGGACTGCGGAAGCGCCATCGGCGGGGCGCGAAGCACCTGTGTCGGCCGGCCCCTGGTACGGCGACTGCCCGTCGAACGGGTACCCGCCCCGTGGCTCCGCCGACCCCGGGAAGTCCCGGTAGGCAGGGTTGTCGCCGTAGGCAGGGTTGTCGCCGTAGGCAGGATTGTCGCCGTACTGCTGGACGGGCGCCGCACGCACCGGGGATCCGTAGGTCACGCCACCGGACGCGGGGGCGGGCGCTGGCGCGTAGCGGGGATCGCCGTCCGGCCGGTCCCACTCAGGGTCCGAATAGCCCCGTTCCGGCTGGTTTCCCTGTCCGTCGTGCTCATCCGGAGAAAAATTGCGATGGGAGTCCACGAGTTCGCACGGTAGGCGACGGCACCGTCCGACCGCCAGTACACGCGTCAATCCGACGCGGCCGGATGCCCGACACCGACCGAGTGAACGCTGAGGAGCCACACCCGTACCCCTACGCTCATGCCATGGTCACGGACCCACTCGTCGCCCGGATGCGCCCCTTCGGCACCACGATATTCGCCGAGATGTCCGCTCTCGCCACGCGTACCGGCGCGGTCAATCTCGGCCAGGGCTTCCCCGACACCGACGGGCCGCCCGAGATGCTCGAGGCGGCGGTGCGAGCGATCCGCGAGGGACGCAATCAGTACCCGCCAGGTCCGGGTGTCCCGGAACTGCGGGCGGCGATCGCCGCGCACCAACGGGAGTTCTGGGGCCTGGACTACGACCCGGACGGTGAGGTGCTCGTCACGGCCGGCGCCACCGAGGCGATCGCGGCGGCGATCCTGGCGCTGTGCGAGTCCGGTGACGAGGTGGTGTGCTTCGAGCCGTACTACGACTCGTACGCCGCCTCGATCGCCCTCGCGGGGGCGGCGCGGCGGACGGTGACGCTGCGTCCGGTGCCGGACGGCGGTTACGGCTTCGACCCCGACGGGCTGCGGGCGGCTTTCGGCCCGCGTACCCGGGTGGTGCTGCTCAATTCGCCGCACAACCCGACCGGGAAGGTCTTCACGGCCGACGAACTGGCCCTGATCGCCTCGCTGTGCGTGGAGCACGACGCGGTCGCGGTCACCGACGAGGTGTACGAGCATCTCGTCTTCGACGGCTCCCACGTGCCACTCGCCGGGCTGCCCGGGATGCGCGAGCGCACGGTGCAGATCTCCTCGGCCGGAAAGACCTTCTCGTGTACGGGCTGGAAGGTCGGTTGGGCGTGCGGCCCGGCACCGCTGATCTCGGCGGTCACCCGGGTCAAGCAGTTCCTCACGTACGTCAACGCCGGCCCGCAGCAACCGGCGATCGCGGTCGCGCTCGGGCTGCCGCGCTCGTACTTCTCCGGTTTCCGGGATTCGCTGCGCGACAAGCGCGACCGGCTGTGTCTCGGTCTGGCCGACGCCGGCTTCGACGTGCAGCGGTCCGAGGGGACCTACTTCGTGACGGCCGACATCACCCCGCTCGGCGGCACGGACGGTGTGGAGTTCTGCCGAACGCTACCGGAGCGGTGCGGCGTGGTCGCGGTGCCGACCCAGGTCTTCTACGACGACGCCGCGGCCGGGCGCCGGCTGATCCGGTTCGCGTTCTGCAAGCGGGACGAGGTGCTCGACGAGGCAGTCGCCCGCCTGCGGAAACTCTCTGGCGCGTAACAGATCACCGTCGCGGGCGCGACCCCGTCCACACCCCACCCTCGCTGTCCACATCTCGATCTTGAGAGCTTGTCGGTGACCTCCCGAGCACCGATCGTCTTGCCCCATGACGCAAGCAAAGGACGCGGTCGGGGCGTACGGCGAACGGGTGGCGTGCGCGCACCTGGTTGAACAGGGCATGGTCGTGCTCGACCGCAACTGGCGGTGTCGCGCCGGCGAGATCGACCTCATCCTGCGCGACGGATCCGATCTGGTCTTCGTCGAAGTCAAGACCCGTCGCGGCGACCGGTTCGGCACGCCGGCCGAGGCCGTGGACGCGACGAAGGTCCGGCGCATCCGCCGCCTTGCCGCGCAGTGGCTGTCCCAGGCGGGGCTGCGCCCGCACACGGTGCGCTTCGACGTCGTCAGCGTGCTGCCGCAGCCTGCCGGGGCGGCCCACGTCGAGCACCTGCGCGGGGCGTTCTAGGTGGGGTACGCGAAGGTCCACTCCGTCGCGCTGCGCGGCGTCACCGGCGAGGTCGTCGTCGTGGAGGCGCACCTGGCCACCGGGTTGCCCGGCATGGTCGTGTCGGGCCTGCCGGATGCCGCGCTCGTCGAGGCCCGCGACCGGGTCCGCTCGGCGGTGGTCAACTCCGGCGAGTCCTGGCCCCAGCGGCGCATCACGGTCAACCTGCTCCCGGCCCACCTACCCAAGCACGGCTCTGGCTTCGATCTGGCGGTCGCCGTGGCGGTGCTGGCCGGCGCCGGTGTCGTACCCGTCGACCTGCTGCGCCGCGCGGCCATTCTCGGTGAGCTCGGCCTGGACGGCACGGTCCGGCCGACCCGCGGCGTGCTGCCCGCGGTGCTCGCGGCCGCCCGGTCGGGCCTCGAGCAGGTCGTCGTCCCGGTCGCGAATGCCGCCGAGGCGAGCCTCGTACCCGGTGTGACCGTCCGGGCCGCTGACTCGCTGCGGGAACTCATCGACTTCGCCCGGAACGGCGTGCCGCTGCGCTCACCCTCCCCGGCACCTGCCTGCGACCAGCCGCCTGGGCTCGACCTCGCCGACGTCCTCAGGCAGGAGCGCGGTCGCCGCGCGATCGAGTTGGCAGCCGCGGGCGGGCACCATCTGGCGCTGTTCGGCCCGCCCGGCGCCGGCAAGACGATGCTGGCCCAGCGCCTGCCGACGATCCTGCCGCCGCTCGACGACGCGGCCGCGCTCGAGGTGACCGCCGTGCACTCGATCGCCGGTACGCTGCCGACCGGCAGCCCACTGATCCGGCGGCCGCCGTTCCAGGCGCCGCACCACACCGCCACCATGCCCGCACTGGTCGGCGGCGGCTCCGGTATCGCTCGGCCAGGGTCGCTGAGTCTCGCCCACCGGGGTGTGCTCTTCCTCGACGAGGCGCCGGAGTTCAGCCGCCGCGTCCTCGACGCCCTGCGGCAGCCCTTGGAAGACGGCGAGGTACGACTGCACCGCTCCGGCGGGGAGACCAACTATCCGGCCCGCGTCCAACTCGTCCTCGCCGCGAACCCGTGCCCCTGCGCCAGGCCCGAGGGCGATCAGAACTGTGACTGCAGTCGACTGGTACGCAGGCGCTATCTCGGCCGGCTGTCCGGTCCATTGCTCGACCGCATCGACCTGCAGGTGACCCTGATGCCCGTCGCGTCCTCGGCTCTCCTGACCGACGGGGCGGCCGCGGAGTCGTCAGCTGTGGTGGCGTCGCGGGTGGCACAGGCCCGGGCAGCCGCCGCGGTCCGCTGGACGGGGATGCACGCCACCTGCAATGCCGACGTGACCGGGACAGTGCTGCGGGATGGCCGCTGGCGGCTAACCCGCTCGATCACCGGTGCGCTGGCGAAGGCACTGGACCAGGGCCAACTCTCGGCCCGTGGCTACGACCGGGTGATCAAGGTGGCCTGGACGGTGGCCGACCTGGACGGCCGCGACCGGCCTGACGCCGGCGACCTGAGTGAAGCTCTCGAACTGCGGAAGGGAACCCTGCTGTGACCCACACCGACACCGACGACGTCCGGCTGGCCCGGGTAGCTCTCGGCTGCCTGGCGGAACCGGGCAACCGGGAACTGGGCGTCCTGGTCCGGCAGGTCGGGCCGGTCGAGGGGCTCGACCGACTGCTCAATGGGTCCGTCTCCCAGCGGCTGGCAGAGGCGGCGCGACTGCGTTTGACCGACAACGTCGACGCCCGTGACCTGGCTCGGAGGCTGCTCGACACGGCCGACCGACTGGGCGCCAGAGCGGTCACCCCCGAAGACGACGAGTGGCCACGCCAACTTGACGACCTCGCACACATCAGCCGGGCGGCCGACGGCCGTGCGGTCGATCGGGACACCGATCCTCCCCACTGCCTGTGGATACGCGGCGATACCGGGCTCGACGAAGCGTTGGACCGATCGGTGGCCCTCGTCGGCGCCCGCGCCGCGAGCAACTACGGCACGTACGTCGCGACCGAGATGGCGCACGGGCTCGCCGAGCGCGGCTGGACCGTGGTCTCCGGCGGCGCGTTCGGCATCGACGCGGCGGCGCACCGTGCCGCCCTCGCCGCCGGTGGGCTCACCGCCGCGATACTCGCCTGCGGCGTCGACCGCCCGTACCCCCTCGGCCACGCCAGCCTCTTCGACCGTATCGGCGAGGCCGGCCTGCTCATCAGCGAGTGGCCATTCGGTTGCGCTCCGCACCGGCTCCGGTTCCTTATCCGCAACCGGGTCATCGCCGCCATGACCCGCGGCACGGTGGTGGTCGAAGCCGCCAGCCGCAGCGGCGCCCGCCAGACCCTCGGGCGGGCCCGCGCCCTAGGCCGAGCGGCGATGGCGGTGCCCGGCCCGGTCACCAGCGCGATGTCGGTGGGCTGCCATGCCGAGCTACGCGAGGAGGGCACCAGGCTGGTCAACGACTACAAGGAAGTCCTCGAGGAGGTCGGTCGGATCGGCGACGACCTCGCGCCGACGCCACGGGGACCCGACCGTCCACATGACACACTCGACCCGCTCGCGGCGCAACTGCTCGACGCCGTACTGCCGCGTAAGGCGCGTACCGCCGAGGAGGTTGCCGCCGTCGCCGGGGTGAGCGGCCGGGACGCCCGCCGCACCCTGCCCACATTGGTCGACGCCGGCTTCGTCATCGAGCACGACACGGGGTACCGACTGGCGCCGAAGCCGTCCTGATCGGGCGCGGGTCCGGTCGGACGCGTGGCGCGCGGGTGCGACTAACGCGGGGGCGCGCGGGTGCGACTAACGCGGGGGCGCGCGGGTCCGCGGCGCACCTCTCACGCCGCCTTGTCGAGCGCGGCGACGGCCTGCCGGCGCAGCGCGCCGAAATCGAGCCCCGCCTCGGTGAGAATCTTCGCCGCGAGCCCGCCGTTCTCCCGCAGGATGCCGAGCAGGATGTGCTCGGGTGCGATGAAGTTGTGGCGTAGCGCGATCGCCTCCCGCAGCGACAACTCCAGCACCTTCTTCGCCCGCCCCGTGAACGGACGGTGCTTGCCCACTCGGCGGCGCAGCAATCCCCGTCGGCGCTCCGGCTCCGGCGGCTGCAACGCACCCGGCCCGAACAGTTCCTCGACCTTGGCCCGGACCGCTTGCAGGTCGATCCCGATCGCCTCAAGCGCAGCAGCGTCACCGTCGCCGAGCGCGTCGCCCTCGGGGTGGGCGAGCCGCCTGATGTCGGCGATCACCTGTTCTCGGGTGAGGCCGGCTTCCCGAAGCATCACATGCGTGGCGCCGCAACCGCCGTCGAGCAGTGCCAGCAGCAGGTGCTCGGTGCCGATGAAGGGATGGTGCAACTCTCTGGCCGCCTGCTGGGACAGGACGACGACCTGCCGTGCGTTCATGGTGAACCGTTCGAACATCACGCCTCCCGTTGACCGTCGACCGGCCCGCGGCCGGCATGTTTCTTGTGCACCGCCTGCTTGCTGACCCCGAGTGCGTCGGCGATCTCCTGCCAGGACCAGCCCTGCCGCCGGGCGTTGTCGACCTGCAGCACTTCGAGGCTCTCCGCCAACCGCCGCAGTGCGAGGACCGCACGCAGGCCGGTCCGGGCATCCGCACCGCCGGCCGCGGCGGCCAGTTCCGTAACCTCGCTCATGTCGTCAACCTACGTTGACAAGCCCGGGTTGTCAACCTTAGTTGACGACGTCGGGTTCGAGGTCGCCACCGATGAGGAACCGGTGGGCCGTCCACCTGGGACATTCCGTGCCACCACGCCACCGGCCGATGTCCGCCTCACGCGGCGACGGCGTATACCCCGCGCGAATTTCATCTCAAACGATGGAGCTGAGACGTTTTCAGAGCCACTCACGCGGGTAGAGCCCGATCACCTCAGTCCACGAGGAGGCCGGTGGTAATGAACTCGTTCGTCGTTGTACGCCTCGACGGCGCCGCACTCGTGTGGACCGACTGGACGCTCAACGGCGCCGTCGCTCCCGAGTTGTACCGGGTCCTGCAGGAACTGCTGGACACCGACACCAGGCCCGTGGTCATTGACCTCGTCGAGGTCCCGTCCATCGACAACTCGGCCGTTGCCGTCCTGGCCGCCGCGGCCGTACGGGCCGGCCAGCTCGGCTTCGGCCTCGAACTGCGCCTACCCGGCGGCCACGCGATGGCGGTACGCGACGCCCCCCAGTTACGCAGCGCGCTCATGCTGGCGTACCCGACCGCTGCCTGAGCGTCAGTCCGTCCGTACCCGCACGGTGTACGACTGTGCCGCCGCCTCCGCGGCCTCCCACGTGCGGCGCAGGTGGGCCAGGACGACCCCCGGCTCGTCGACCCGCAGAACGAACAGCCGCCTCCCCCCGGCACCTGGGTACTCCGACGACGGCGGCAACACCCGGTCGTCGACAACATCCAGCCCGGCCGACGGCTTCATCTCCCAGCGGTACCCCGTCGACGCGTTCTGCGGCAGCACCACTTCGAGGGTGTCGCCGCGGGGGACGACAACGGTCGAACCGGCGTCGGACAAGCCAACCCGAATGGTCACAGCGGTGTCTTCCTCGACACGGTTTCATCGCTGCCCTGGCGATCGGGGCAGGTCACTGTGGTCACCTGCCCCGAATCGCCGGGCTGAACACGCTACTTCACGCCGCCGGCGGTCAGTCCTTCCACAATCCTCCGTTGGAAGATCAGCACGGCGATGACGAGCGGGATCGTCACCACCACACCTGCGGCCATCTGGGTGCCGAACGGCTGATCGAACTGGTACTGGCCGGTGAACTGGGACACGATGACGTTCGCCGTCTTGTGGTCGTTCTTGTTGACGACGCTGACCGCGATGATGAACTCGTTCCACGCAGCGATGAAGACCAGGATCGCGGTGGTGAACACACCCGGGGCGGCCAGCGGCAGGATGATGCGGCGGAACGCCTGGGACGGGGTGCAGCCGTCGATCTGAGCGGCCTCTTCGAGTTCGAACGGCATCTGCCGGAAGAATGCGGTGAGCAGCCAGATGGCCGTCGGCAGCGCGAAGCTCATGCTTGGCACGATCATCGCCTGGTAGGTGTTGATCCAGCTGATGTCGACGAAGAGTTGAACGATCGGCACGACCACCGCGATGCCCGGAAACATCGAGGTAGCGATGATCATTGAGAGAATGGCGCCCTTGCCACGGAAGTCCAGTCGCGCCAGGGCGTAGGCGGCCGAGATGCCCAGGATGAGGGTGAGCAGCGTGGTCACGCTGGCGACGATGACGCTGTTGAGCAGCGCGCGGCCGAAGCCGTTGCCGGGCGAGAACGCCGCCTTGAGATTTTGTAGTGACGGTGGCGCCGGCAGCAGCGAGTTGGAGAACTGGTCGGCCGGGCGGCGCAGCGCCGAGACGACCATCCAGTAGAACGGCACCAGGCAGTACACGACGATCACCGCGATGCCGGCGTAGTACAGCCAGCCCGCCCCTTTGCGCCGACGTTTGGTGCTGCCGATGGTGGCGTTGCGTGCGACCGGAGCACCTGCGACCACCGCAGCCGGTGTCGTCTGGCTCATCTGGTCCTCCCCCCTACGCCGCGGCCGACGATGTCGGCGCCGAGAAGCCTCACGAAGACGTACGCGACGACCGCGACGTACAGGAAAAGCACGGTCGCGTATGCCGACGCGGGGCCGAAACGGAGATTGTTCATCTCGTTGTAGGCGAGGATCGACAACGTGTCCGTCGACGACTTGCCCCTGCCGATCAGCACGAACGGCAGATCGAACATCCGCAGCACATCCAGCATGCGGAACAGCACGGCGACCACCAGCGCGGGTTTGACCAGTGGCAGCGTGATCCGCCAGAAGGTGAGCCACGTGCTGGCACCATCCATCTTGGCCGCCTCGTACACCTCGGCCGGAATGATCTGCAAGCCGGCGAGCACGAGCAGTCCGATGAACGGTGCGGTCTTCCAGGTGTCGGCGATGACCACGGCCAGCCATGACTGGATTCCCTCGGTGGTCCACAGCACGTGGGCGTGGAGCACATCGTTGGCGATGCCCTGCGAGGTGAAGATCCAGCGCCAGAGCAGGCCGGAGATGGCCGTCGGGATGGCCCACGGCACGAGGATGCTCGCCCGCACCAGACTACGGCCGCGGAAGGCGTTGTTCATGATCAGAGCCATGCAGATGCCGACCGCTGTCTCGATCACGACCGTGGTAACGGCGAAGGTCGTGGTGTTCCAGAAGGCGTTCCAGAACACCTGGCCTGAGTCGCCCTTGAAGATGTTCGCGTAGTTGTCCAACGAGAAGGCAGAAGTCCGGGTGATCAGCCCGGTGCTCGGGTCGATCCCGTCAGTCGTCTTGACGAACGAGATCCGCAGGGCTGACAGGATCGGGTACCCGATCACCAGGGCCAGCACGAGAACCGATGGAGAGAGCAGCAAAAAAGCGAGTCTGCCGACACCGGACCGCCGGCTCGTCGAGCGCCCTCCCGGCCCACGCTGCAGTGCGGTGGGCGTCGTTGTCGAGGTCGTCGCGGTCACTTGTGGACCTCCTTGCGAAGGGGTACCGGGCCGGGGCGACTACGCCCCGGCCCAGCCGTGCCGCTACTTACTTACCGGTGATCGACGAGAGTTTGGTCTGCAAGTCCTTGAGTGCCTGGTCTGACGACTTCGCGCCGGTCAGCGCGGCGTAGGCGGCCTCCTGGATGGCGGTGGTGGCGTCGCCGTACTTGACCACCTTCGGCCGAGGCACCGCGCTGTTCACCGCTTCCTTGAGCGTGGGCAGGTAGGGGAACTGCTTGACCAACTCAGAGTCGTCGTAGAGCGACGCGTAGACCGGTGCCTCCGACGTCTTCAGTAGATGCGCCTTCTCCTCGTCCTGGCTGGTGAGGAACTTGATGAACTCCAGCGCGCTGCCCTTGTTCTTGGCGAACTTGCTGATCGCCAGGTTGTGCCCACCCAGGGTGGCCTTGCCGGGGCCGGTCAGCCCGGGTAGCGGCGCGACCGCGAACTTGCCGACGACCTTGCTCGATCCGTCGGTCGCGTTGGCCTTTGCGTACTGGTACGGCCACTGCCGGTGGAAGATCAGCTTGCCGTCCTGGAAGGCCCGCCGGCCCTCCTCCTCTTTGTAGGTGATGGCATCCTTCGAGATCGTGCCGTCCTTGAAGCTGGAAACCAGGAATTCCAGCCCCTGCTTGGCCTGGGCGCTGTCGACAACCGGCTTACCGGAGTCATCGACTACCTGGCCGCCGGCGGAGTCCACCGCCTCGCTGAAGTTGCACGTGAGCCCCTCGTACTTTTCGAACTGGCCGGCATAGCAACCCGCCCCACCCGACGACGGCGCGACCTTCTGGCAGTCCGCCTTCAGTTCACCCCAGGTCTTCGGCGGTGCGGTGATGCCCGCGGCGTCGAGCAGGTCCTTGCGGTAGTAGAGCAGCCCGGCATCGGTCAGATAGGGCGCCGCGTACAGCTTGTTGAAGTACTTCGTGGTATCGGTCGCCCCCTTGAGCATCTTGTCCAAGGGGAACTGGTCCTCGGGAAGCTGCTCGATCCAACCGTTGGCGGCGAATTCCGCGGTCCACACCACGTCGGTGTTGAGGATCGTGTACGCGTCCGACTTGGTCTGGGCGTTCTGGATCATCTGCTGGCGCTGCTGATCGGCGCTCTCCGGCAACTCGATCAGGCGCGCCTGCTCGTTCGGGTGGGAGCTGTTCCATTTATCAAGCGCGGACTGCAGGTACCCCGAAGTGTCCTTGCCGGTGGCCAGGGTGATGGGTCCCTTACCGTCGAACGTGCCCGGCTGCGCATTGTTGGTGGTCGTTTTCGTCCCACCACATGCGGCAAGCCCGACAACCAGCACCAGCGCGCCCAAAACGGCGACCGGCGCCGCTAACCCCTGCCGTCCTCGCATTACAGCTCCCCTCTGCGGCGCTCGGTCGCGTCGCTAAGCCACGCCGTTGCGACCTCACCCGACCTGAGGCAGCCCATGTGAAACCGCTCACGTCGGCGTCGATCGTGCGCACATCAAATCCCGCACGGGGGAAACGTGCAAGGGAAGTTACCGCAATGTCACCTCTCTGTTTCTAGGGTCGACGTGTGGCGTCGTCCCGGGCAGGGCGGCTCGGCACCGCGGGGACTCGATCGAAGCGGTACCGGGCGGCACCGTAGCGGCGCGGCGGCTTGACGAGCCCGTACCGGTGCGGTGACCGTCGATGCCGTGAACGCGCACCACGGCACCCAGGAGCTACACGCCAACCTGCCCGACGCCATGCGGAACGCGGTCGACGCGTTCGCCCGGCACCTTGCCGGTGAGCGCAACCGGTCGGCGCACACCGTCCGGGCGTACGTGACCGACGTGGTGTCGCTGCTCGACCACGCCGTCCGGATGGGCGGCCGCTCCCCCGCCGACGTGGAACTGGTCGTTCTGCGCAGCTGGCTGGCCCGGCTGCGGACGGCCGGCGCGGCGCGCACGACCCTCGCCAGGCGCGGGGCCGCCGCACGTACGTTCTGCACCTGGGCCTATCGGGAGAAGCTCGCACCGGCCGACGCCGGTCAGCGTCTCGCGAGTCTCAAGGCGCAACGGGAACTGCCGGGCGTGTTGCGCGCCGACCAGGCCGCTTCGCTCGTGACCACCCGGACCCGCGATCCCGGCGACGACCCCCTTGTCCTGCGCGACCGGCTCGTCCTCGAACTGCTCTACGCCACCGGGATCCGGGTCGGTGAGCTGTGCGGCCTCGACCAGGCCGACGTCGACCGCGGCCGCCGGGTGGTACGCGTGTTCGGCAAGGGCGCCAAGGAGCGCACCGTGCCCTACGGCGCCCCGGCCGAGCAGGCTCTCGACGCCTACCTTCGGCGCGGCCGGCCGGCTCTGGCAGGCACCGGCAGCGGGTCGGCGCTATTA
>JAOPWA010000426.1 GCA_025965915.1 Dactylosporangium sp.
GTCTTCGTCGCGGCCTGGAAGACCTCCTGGACCGTACCGGCCCAACCTGGCGCGAAGACGATGCCGCCGCGCGACAGTCGCAGGATCGTGTCCTCGCGGATGGCGTTGGAGAAGTACTTCGCGATCCGGGCGGCGAACAGGTTGGCCGGCTCGTGCCCGTACAGCCAGGTAGGTATCGACAACCCGCCGCGCCGGACCCAGGCCAGCGCGTCGCCCTGGGCGGTAACCGGAAAGTGGTCGCGCACCTCGAGCGCGGCGGCGGTGTACGGGTCGTTGTCGCGGAAATCGGGAGCGTAGGCAAGCATGTCGATCGCGGCCGTCAGGTCGGCGCCGGAGCGTTCGGCCAGGAAGGCGCCCAGGTTCGCCGCCTCCATGACGCCGGGGCCGCCACCGGTGACGACGAGGCGGCCGGTCCGCGCCAGTTCCCAGCCCAGCGTCGCGGCCAGCCGGTAGGTCGGCGAGCCGCGCAGCACCGCGTGGCCACCCATGACGCCGATCGCGGCGGACCGGCCGGCTGCCGCGATCCAGGCGTTCGTCGCGACGGCCAGGGCGTTGTCGATCCCGCTGTCGTGCAGTCGCTGCACCAACGCCTCCCGCGGCGCCGGCTGCGCACCGCCTGATGTGCGGAAGTGCTGGTAAACGACGGTGTCGTACATGCCGGCGAAGCCGTTGCCCGGGAAGCCGGCCGCGAGATCGTCCGGGGTGTACAGCCGGCCGGGATGGGTCGGATACGGCACGCCGTCGAACGAGGGCACCACCAGGGCGCCGCGGCGGACCAGGTCGGCCGCGATGTCGGGCGAGGCGAACCGGCAGCCGACGAAGAGCGCGTCGTGTACGTCCACCGTCGACAGCACCGTCGCCGCGTCCGCACCGTCCAGGTGCAGACCCTGGATGATCAAACCGCTGAGGGTACCGGTCGACAGGTGCACGTCCAGTTCGGCGCGTGACTCGATCTCGCTGGGTGTGTCGTCATGAAGAGTGATGACATCGGTGGGGGGAGGAGTCGGCACCCGGCCATCCTGCCGTAACCGGCTATGGATACGACGATGGCCCGAGCACGAGTCTCGGGCCATCGTCTTGCCGGTCCTGGGGAGGCTCCGGACCTTCAGTTGTAGTCGGCCTTACCTGAGCGCGCACCCTCCATCCGCGTGATGAACACCTCAGCCGTTTGTCCATCATCGGCCCCCCGTGCGGGGGTTGAATTGCGACATGCAGAACCTCCTCCCACAGCCGTCACCCACGCTGCTGCCCGCCGACCCGGACGCGGACGAGGCCCTCGCCGGAGCCGGCGTGGGCGATGAAGAGTCCGCGCCGGACGGCCCGGTCGGCGCCTGGGCCGATCTGAAGGCCGTCGCGGCGAGGTTCCCGACCTACAGCGCCGCCTGGGCCCGGCTTGGTGAGCGGGCGCTCGCCGCGGGCGATCCGGTCACCGCCTACGCGTACGCCCGGACCGGGTACCACCGGGGTCTCGACCAGTTGCGCCGCAACGGATGGCGTGGGCACGGCCCGGTGCCGTGGTCGCACGTTCCCAACCGCGGGTTCCTGCGTTGCGTGAATGTCCTCGCACTGGCGGCCGACGCGATCGGCGAGGCCGAGGAGGCGGCGCGGTGCGCTCAGTTGCTCCGCGACTGCGACCCGGCCGCCGGCGACGCCCTGTCCGGCTGAGACTGGTCTACAGACCTTCGGCCACCGCCGCCGCGATCTTCAGCCAGGCCATCTTGGTCTGTGAGGAAAGGGCGTTGTAGCGGAGCGGCTCACCGGAGTCGATCAGCCGCTCGTACGGCGCCAACAGCACGGTCCGGGTACGCGCCTGGAAGTGCTGCTCGATAGCGGGGATGTCGAGTTCGCGGCGGCTGGGTGGCATGGACACGACGGTGACGGCCTGCCGGACGAGCCGGTGCAGGCCCTGCTGCTCGAGATAGTCGAGCATCCGGGCGGCGGTCTCGGCCGAGTCGTTACGTGCCGACATCGTCACCACTAGTTGGTCGGTCGCGTCGATGGCCGCCTGCCAGTTCTCCGCGCGTACGTTGTTGCCGGTGTCCACGAAGATCAGTTTGTAGAACCGGCTCACGATCTCGCGGATGTCGGCGAAAGCCATCGCCGTGAGCATCTCGCCGGCGGTCGCCGACTCGTCGGAGGCCAGCACGTCGAACATGCCCTCGCCCTGCGCCCGCACGTACTGCGACAGGTCGCCGACCCGTCCGTGGGCGCCGCGGAAATGGTCCAGGTCGCGCAGCAGATCCCGCACCGTGCGGGCGTGGAAGTCCTGCTGGGCGCGCATGCCGAGGGTGCCCTGCGTTTCGTTGTTGTCCCAGGCCAGCACGTATCCGCCGCGCCGCTGCCCGAAGGTCATCGCAAGGAGCAGCACCGCCATGGTCTTGCCGGCACCACCCTTCGGGTTGACCACGGTGACCTGGCGCAGGCCGCCGAAGTTGCGCCGCACCGTCTCGATGTCGTGGCGGAACTCCTGCTCATTGCGACCGGGACCGAGATTGACCAGGCCCAGGGTCGACTTACGGAGCACACTGCGTATCCCCATGGTCGCCACCGGCTCGGCCGGCCGCGCCGCCCGGCGCCGCGCGAAGTCCTCCGCCGTCACGGAACCATCAGGAGCCCAATCCTGGGGTACCGGTGGAGACGACCGGTTGGCGGACGGCGCGTACACCGGCGTCTGGTAGACCCCGGGCGCGGCTGGGTGCGGGGCGGGTGCCTGCGGTCCAGCCCCTGCTGAGGCCGGCCGTGGTGGTGGGCTGACGTGCGGGGGCGGACCGGCAGGTGGTGGTGGGCTTACGTGCGGGGGCGGACCGGCGGCCGGCGGCGTGTCGGCGGGTGGCGGCGGTATCGGGGGAAGTGGCGGGTCCGTGGGCCGGTAGATGCCGGCCTCGAAGCCCACCCGCGGTCGGGTCGGCGGCTCACTCGGCGGCGGAACGGGTGCGGTAGCAGCCGCTGAAGCCGGGCCCGACGGGGGCGACTGGCCGTTGCCGACCGAGCCGGGCTCCAGGGGCGGAGCCTGCGTGGGTGGCTGGTTCCAGGGCGAGCCGAGATCCTCGCGCGGGTGCGTCGGTGCGAACGCCGGCGTGGACGGATCGATGTTGACCGGCTGGCCGTGTACGGCTGCGGGCGGCTGTTCACGCGGCGGGCCGCCACGCTCCTCCCTGGACGACGTGACGTTCTCATCCGGCGGCCAGAACGGCTCATCCACGGTGTACCCCCCTTCCGGCGAACCACTGCAGCGTTTCACACGGTTTTGAATACGTCACCGTAGTGGCCCCCCAGCCCGCGTGCCCGGTCCCGTCACGTCGTGAAGACGGCCCACGCTCCCCGCTCCATCCACCAGGTGCGCTTGCGTCCCAGTGTGCCGGCCACCCCGTCATCGACGAATGGCACCTCGGCGAACGGGTGGATCGCGACCGCGCGGCCATGGGCGCGGCGCACCTCCACGCGGACCTCCCGCCGGCCGTACCACCGACGGGTGGTGACCGGCAGCGCGACCGCCACATCAAGTACGCCGTCAGCGGGGTCGGCCCGGGTGACCAGCGGCAGGTCGTCAACGGTCGCGTACCCGTCCGCGTTCGCGACGGCCGTCGCCAGCAGCGGCTCGGTGCCGTCGGTGAGCACGGCGTCGTCGACCTCGACACGGGCCGCGTAGGGCACCGCCTGCCCGTCGTCGCCCGCGCCGCCGAGCAGGGCGCCGTGCAGCGTCACCGAGCCCCCGTCGTTGCGCAGCAGGTCCAGCCGGCGGGTCCGGCCGCCGAGGACGGCGGCGGCGACGTCCGACGGGCCGCTCGGCAGGCCGAGCCGCGTCACGAGTTCGACGTCCCCCATCGGAAGGAGTCCGATCGGCGGTAGGTCGGGCAGCGTACGGTCTTGCGGGAGCGAGTCCGGCCGGGTACTGGGCGGTGGCGTGTACCGCCGGACCATCCGCCGCACGACGGCGCGGACCTGGCCGTCGGTGGCGGCGGCGACGACCAGCCGAGCATCCGTTTTGTCCAGTGCGGCATCGATGTCCTCGTCGGAGAACGCGGTGATCGTCTCGACCCGGGCGCCGCCGGCGACCAGCGCATCGCGGCAGGCGAGAACGGGCACCCGCGGAGTGCTGGCACAGCCGCCGGCGGGCCCGTCGTCGAGCGCGAGCAGCACCACGTCGTACACCGTTCTGCCTCCTTGTTAGCCTTGCACCCCGGGGCGTGGCCGCGGCCGAGCGGCACCGACCCCTGGAAGGCGGACTTCAAAATGTCAGCGATCGTGCTGATCGGCGCGCAGTGGGGCGACGAGGGCAAGGGCAAGGTTACCGACCTGCTCGGAGAGCGCGTCGACTACGTCGTGCGATACCAGGGCGGCAATAACGCCGGCCACACCGTGATCACACCGGACGGGCAGAAGTACGCGCTTCACCTGCTCCCGTCCGGCGTCCTGACGCCGGGCTGCATCCCGGTGATCGGCAACGGGGTCGTGGTCGACCCGAAGGTGCTGCTCACCGAGTTGGACGGGCTGGCGGCGCGCGGTGTGGACGCCTCCAAGCTGCTCATCTCGACCGACGCCCACCTGATCATGCCGCACCACCGGGCGCTGGACCGAGTGGTCGAGCGTTACCTCGGCTCGGCCCGCATCGGCACCACCGGGCGCGGCATCGGGCCGGCATACGGCGACAAGGTCGCCCGGATGGGCATCCGGGTGCAGGACCTGCTCGACCCCGGCATCTTCCGCCAGAAGCTGGAGCTGGTGCTGCGGGAGAAGAACCAGATCCTGTTCAAGGTCTACAACCGCAAGGCGATCGACGTCGACGCGGTGGTGGAGGAGTACCTGGGGTACGCCGAGCGGCTGCGCCCGTACATCGCCGACACCCGGCTGGTGCTGGGGAAAGCCCTAGAGGCGGGCAAGACGGTGCTGCTGGAGGGCGCCCAGGCCACGCTGCTGGACGTGGACCACGGCACCTACCCGTTCGTGACCTCCTCCAACCCGACCGCGGGTGGCGCCTGCGTCGGCTCCGGCATCCCGCCGACGAGGATTTCCCAGGTCATCGGCGTGATCAAGGCGTACACGACCCGGGTTGGCTCGGGTCCGTTCCCCACCGAACTGTTCGACGAGAACGGGCAACACCTGCTCAAGATCGGCGGCGAGTACGGGACGACCACCGGCCGGGAGCGCCGGTGCGGCTGGTTCGACGCGGTCGTCGGGCGGTACTCGGCGCGGGTCAACGGCATCACCGACATGGTCGTGACCAAGCTCGACGTGCTGAGCGGCCTGGACAAGGTGCCCATCTGCGTGGCATACGAGATCGACGGCGAGCGGGTCGACGAGATGCCGATGACCCAGACGGCGTTCCACCACGCCAAGCCGATCTACGAGGAGCTGCCCGGTTGGTGGGAGGACATCTCCAAGTGCCGCACCGAGGCTGAGCTGCCCGAGAACGCCCGCCGCTACATCCAGCGCATCGAGGAGCTGTGCGGCACCCGGGTGAGCGCGGTGGGCGTCGGGCCGGGGCGCGACGAGAACGTGGTCCGCCACCCGCTGCTCTGAGCGCCGACCGTACGATCGGCCTTGTGCGTGTCCTTCTGATTGGCTCGGGCGGGCGCGAGCACGCGCTCGCCACCGCCCTCGCCGCCGACCCGTCCGTCACCTCCCTGGTGTGTGCCCCCGGAAACCCCGGCGTGGAGTCGCTGGCCGAGCTCGTGCCCGTTGACGTCGGCGACGTCAACGCGGTCGCGGCGCTGGCCGTGGAGATGGCCGCCGACCTGGTCGTGATCGGCCCCGAGCAGCCCTTGGTCGCGGGCGTCGCCAACGCGGTCCACGCGTTGGGGATCGCCTGTTTCGGGCCGTCGCGCGCCGCGGCGCGGTTGGAAGGCTCGAAGGCGTTCGCCAAGGAGATCATGGA
>JAOPWA010000428.1 GCA_025965915.1 Dactylosporangium sp.
CCGAACGCCCCGCCGCCCGGGGCGGCCTGCCCGCGTCTGACCGGGCCGGTCGCGCCGCGCGGGGACGTGGCCGCTGCGATGAGCGCGGCCGCCGGGCGCTCATACCGGCCGACCCTGAGCCTGGACGACAACAACCCGCCCGCGATCAATGTGCGGCTGCTGCTCGTGCAGGGTATCGGCTGGGAGGAGAGCGGCTGGCAGTCGACGATCGAGTCGTGTGACGGCGGGCTGGGCACCATGCAGGTGATGACGGACACCGCCACCTGGATGAACGAGAAGTACGGCACCAACTACGACCGGGCCTCGCTGACCGGCAACGTCAATATCGCCACCGGTTTCCTGGCCTGGCTGACGCGCTACTTCGGCGACAAGTACTTCAGTGGCAACTACAGCCTGGCGGGCGATCCCAACAAGATAGTCCTGCTGGACATGGTGATCTCCGCGTACCAGGCCGGGTTCGGCAAAGTGGACAACGCGATGGCCGCCGGGCTGGACCTGCCCAACCGGTGGTACGTCGACACTGTGGAGGGGTTCATGACCCACACGCCCTGGACCGCGTCGCCGTCGCCCAGCGCGAGTTAGTCCCCACGTCGTACGTACCGGCTAGTTCGGTCTGTCCTCGATTACTGTCGTCGCTCCTGAGGCCGACGAACAGGTAGGTCATTGCGTGGCGGCCAGCCGCCGCGCGCCCGGTCCCGCAACCATGCGAAGGCCGGCGTCGATCGGCAGGTGATGGCCGGCTTCGCAGTCCAGCGCCAGGTGCACCGGCTCGCCGCAATCGGCGTGCACCACGCTCACCGGTACGCCCGCCGGGTCGGCGCGGTGCCGGTCGCCCCAGGCCATCAGTGCCAGCAGGACGGGCCGAAGGTCCTTACCGGCAGGGGTCAGCCGGTACTCGTATCGGGTGCGCGACCCCGGTGCCTGGTATGGCACACGGACGAGCACCCCTTCGTCGACCAGAGCGTTGAGCCGGCGGGTCAGCACGTCTCGGGCAACCCCGATGTGTCCGCTGATGTCGTCGAAGCGGCGCACGCCGTTGAAGACCTCACGCAGCACCAGCATGGTCCACCGATCACCGAGGACCTGCAGCGCCCGTGCGGCCGAGCAGGCATCGCCGTCGTAGTCAAGCCACTCCATTTCTCGATCGTACCCTCTGGGTTGCTGAAACGAACCCAGGCGGTTAGTCGTGCACTACGAACTGTCGCTGCAGGCCGCACTGCGCGATGCGCGGGTCCCGGCTGTCCTCGCCGCCGGCTGACCGCAAGCCCGCGCCGCAGAAGCCGCTCGCTCCGGTCACCGCCAGTCGCCCGCCGCACCCTCCATAGCGCAGCGGACACCACCGGACCTTGTAGCGTAAGGGGGTGGACGACGACGTACGCTCCCTGAAGGAAGGCGACCTTGAGAGCCGGCAGGAGAGCGTTCGCCTCCTCCTGAGCCGCGCCGAGCAGGACGACGCGTCGGCGATCGCCGCGCTGCGGACGGTCGTGCGGGACTACCGCGACTTCCACCGGTCCATCTACTGCCGGGTGCTCAACCAGATCGAGGTCTTCGGCGACGCCGACCTGGAAGCGCCGCTGCTCACCGCGCTCGCCGACACCCGATACAACTGCCAGGCGTGGGCCGCCACCGGCTGTAGCGTCCTTGGCATCCGCGCGGCGGTGCCCGCGCTGCTCGACCTCGTCGACAACCCACAGTGGATCGTGCGGGAGCGCGCCATCGTCGGGCTGGGTGTACTCGGCGACGAGACGGTGGTCGGAGTGCTGGCGCCGTTGCTGCAGGACCCGACCGACTGGGTGCGACACCGGGCCGCAGACGCGCTCGCCGCGATCGGTGGTGACGCGGCGCTCGCCGCGCTGTGGGCCGAGTTCGCGCATCGCCGCTACGAGCGGATCGGATACATCGCCAGCGCATTGGCGCAGTTCGCGCCCGCCGTCATCCCGCGGCTGATCGACGCGGCGGAGTCGGCCGACCCGGACCAGCGTTACTGGGCCGCGACCGCGCTGGGCTCCACCGGCGACGAGCGGGCCGTCCCGACCCTGGCCCGCCTGGTCGCGGAGGACCGTGGCTCGACGGTTTTCGACGGCCGGGTGAGCGTGTCGGCGAAGAAGGGTCTGCGGACCCTGCGTCGCATCCAGGCCGCCATTGCCGCGCGCGGCGAGTCGGCGGATCAAGCCCCGACCTGAGCGGCGGTGGCCAGCCGTCATCAATGATGGGACGGTGACCATGAACAGAGCGGCGCGGAGGTCATTCAAGAGGATCCTGCGCTCTCTGGGCCCGGCCGTGCGGCGGGTACGGACCACGCCGTACCTCGTGGTGTCGACCGCCCTGACCACGGCACTCTCCGTGATCGCGCTACGGCGCCCCTGGGAAGGTGACTTCGGTGTCCACGCAGCGGGCATCGAACGGATCCGCGAAAACCTCTGCCACCCGGGCAATCCGATCGTGGAGGCGGCCACGGCGAGCCCGTACAACGACTACACCCCGTACACCGTGGGTCTCGGACTGCTGGCCCGGGCGACGAGGGGCAGCGCTCTCACGATCCTCACGTATGCGGCTCCGGCCTGCGTCGCCGTGCTGCTTGTCGGCCTGCGGCGGTTCTGCGGAGTGTTCAGCGACAGTCCGTGGGTGCCAGTGCTCGCGCTCGCGTTCGTGACGCTGTTGTGGGGGAGCGAAGCACCGAATTGGAGTGGCTTTCTCAACCTTCGTGGTCTGCCACTGATCACGCCGTACCCGAGCACGCTCGCCACCGGCCTCATGCTGCTCTGCTGGACGGCGCTCAGCGCCACCCTCGAAACTCCCTCACCGATCCGTTGGCTCGGCGTGGGGGCTCTCGGCGGCATGATCGCGTTGATCCACCCGTTCACGGCGCAGTGCGCTGTGCTGGGCGTGATCGCGCTGCTGGCCCGCCCCATCCGCGATTTCAGGCGCACCGACTTGTACGGCCCGGCGATATCGGCCGGGGCAGCCATCGGCGTCGTGCTGAGCTGGCCCTACTTCTCCATCGCCAAGCTGGCCACGGCGGCTGGCCCACTCCAGAACACCCAAGAGCCGCTGTACGAGTCGATCATCCGGCGATACGGCTTCGCCGCGATCGGACTACCGGCACTGCTGATCCGGTGGCGGCGCGACCGGCTCGACCCGTTCGCGCTCCTGTTCGGGTTGAGTGCGGTACCGCTGGCCGCCGGTTGGTGGCGGAAGTACACGCCACTCGCCCGGCTCTGGCCCGTTGCCCTGCTCACG
>JAOPWA010000437.1 GCA_025965915.1 Dactylosporangium sp.
CCACCGCCCGCCGGATGCCGGCCCGCCGCCGCAGGCCGTCGGCGAGCAGCCCGAGCGGCGCGGCCGCACCGAACCAGACCGTGTCGCAGGCGTGCGCCCGCGCGAGCTCCGCCGCCCGGCGCGCGACGCGTGGGGTGGGCAGCAACACCGCGGTGTCTTCGCGTACGACCTCGAACGGCTGGTCGGCATCGAACTTCCGGTCGCCCTTCCAGGTCGACGCGTACACGACGACGGAGCCTGGCGGCTGGCGCACCGCGAGGTTGTGGACGAACTGCTGGATGCCTCCCGGCCGGGGCGGAAAGTCGTTGGTGACCAGCAGGGTCCGGGTCAACGTGCGCTCCTGGACCAGGCGCGGGCGGCGGCCATCCGCTGCACGGTCGACGGGTGCGACGCGAACAGCGCGTACTCGACCGGATTGGGGTCCGGATCACCCAGGTTGACCTGCGACAGCCGCGCCTGCATGGCCGCGAACGTCGCCGGGTCGTGGGTGAGGGCCAACGCGTGCCGGTCGGCGCGCGCCTCGATGCGCCGGGAGACCGCGTTCTGCAGCGGCCCGGCGACGAGCCCGGCGACCGCGGTGATCGCCAGGAGGAGCGCCACCCCGCGCGGCTCGGCCAGGGAGTCGACCCCGGCGCGGCGCAGCAGGCCCGCCCATGAACCGAGCAGGTAGAGCGCACAGACCGCCGCGGCCGCGCCGAGCGCGCCGATGAGCGTGCCGGTGACCACGTCCCGGTCCTTGGCGTGGCCGAGCTCATGCGCGACGACGGACTCCACCTCGGCGGGCGGCGCCTCCCGCAGCAGGGTGTCGTAGACGACGATCCGGCGGGTCGGCCCGAGACCCGAGACGTACGCGTTGACCGCCCTGGTGCGCCGCGAAGCGTCGGCGACCAGGACATCCTTGACCGGCACACCGTCCCGGTCGGCCATCGCGACGAGATCGGTGCGCAACTGGCCCGACGAAAGCGGCGTGAACTTGTTGAATACCGGCTCGATCAGGACCGGGAACACGAACGTGAGCAGCACGGTCAATCCGGCGGCGCCGACCGCGCCGAAGGCCCACCACCACCGCGGCGCGAAATGGGTGACCGTATAGAACACGACCAGCACGATGGCGCCCAGAACCGCGCCGATCACATACGCCTTCAAAAGGTCGACCGCCCACCCGCCCCAGCTCTGGGTGGACAGGCCGTAGCGGCGCACGATGCTCTGCCGCCAGGCGGCGAAGGGCAGGCCGACCAGCTCGCCCACGGAGACGACGAGCAGCCCGCCGAGGAGCGCCTGGGCCAACCAGTGCCCGTGGAACGGCCGGCCCGCCAGGCGCACGAGCGCGGCGCCCAGCGGGGTGAGCCCGAGCGCGAGGGCAATGACCAGTCCGATCACCATGGCGCCGTAGGTGCTCGGCCGCAGAGCGGCGTGGAAGGCCCGGCCGCGGGCGACGGCGTCGGCCGGCAGTTCGCGTAGTGCGGCGACCTGGTCGGCACGCGGCGCGGGTGGGCTGGCCCACGGCACCCGCAGGGCCATGACCAGGGCCAACGCGGCAAGCAGGGCCACGAGCGCGGCGGTGGCCCACCACCGAGGGGTCATCGCGCGGCTCCTCCCGCTTGATCAGGCGAGCCAATCTTAATGGGGCCGAGCGGCGCGTTGGTCGGGCTATGCGGCGTGGTGACCGCGCCGCCGGACTGGAACCAGGCGTAACCGCGGGCGACTGTCCTCGCGGCTGAGCACCGTCACCTCGAATCCGGCGTCGGCCAGCACCAGCAGGGCACGGCGCTCCGCCTCGTCGCCGGAGCCGACGTCGGCCTCCGGATCAGCCGTCGGCGCTGCCTGGCCGAACAGCAGATTGACCACGCATCCGCCGCACGCCTGCCCGCGCACCTTGCACGTGTCGCAGTCGATGAGCATCGCTCCTCCTAGCGGTCCACCACTGTGGGTAATCACAAGCTAGGAGGGGGGTACGACAGAAAGCGTCATGATCGGGACAGGCGGCGCAGCAGCGCGTCGGCACCGAGGGGGTACGCACCGTGGCGGCGCACCCCGTCGGCGACCTCCCGGTCGGAGGAGACCACGACGACCGGGCGGCCGGCGGGCTCCGCGCGTACCAGCCGGCGGATCAGTTCGTCGGCGGTCTCGCCCTTGCGGGAGAACAGCACGCGTACTCCCCGAGGCGCCGGCGGCAGGCCGACGACCCGCTCGGCGCCGTCGAAGACCACCGTGACCTCGGCGCGGGTCTGGGCGGCCAGGCCGCCCAGGCCTTTGACCAGTCGACCGCGCTGCTGCTCCAGCGAGATCTCGGCGAACCCCCGCTTGGTCACGTTGTACCCGTCGACGACCAGGTGCGCCTTCGGCAGCACGAGCAGTTGATCGAGCCGGGCCGGGTCGTCCGCGTCCAGTGCCCGGGCGCCCGTCGCGCCACCCGTCGCGTCCGGCTGCGCGGAGTGGACGTCGGCGACGAAGTCCGCGGGCATCCGGTCGGTCGGTTCGAGCGCCAGTTCCCTGCGCAGGCCCACGGCCGCCCGGCCGATCGTCTCCAGCAGCAGCCACAGCCGCGCGTCGTCGACGGCACGGGCGCCCTTGGCCGTCTGCCGGGCCGCCCCGGCCAACGACTCGGCCTCGGCGAGCTTGGACTTCAGCCGGCGCACCTCCGCGTCGTGATCGGCGGCGGCACGGGCGGCGCGGCCCTTCTCCGTGGCCAGCATCTCGCTCGCCTTGCGCTCGCGCACCTGCGCCTCGCGGACCGCCTTGCCCAGGGTGCGGATCTCCTCGCGCAGGCCGCCGGTCTCGTCACGCAGCCTCGCCAGCTCGTCACGCAGCTTGTCGGCCTCGACCCGGACCACCGCACGGTCATGCTCGGCACGCGCGGCGCGCTGCTCGATCTCGCGTACCCGCTCCTCGACGGCGGCGCTCGCGGTTTCGACGCGCACCGCGTCGGTGGCGGCCGCGACCAGGTCCCGCCAGCCTTCCGGCCGGGCCAGATATGCCAGCGCGGCGACCTCGACCGGGTCGGCCGCGGCCGGCGGCGTCCCGTCGATGACCGCCAGGCCCAGCTCACCCGCTTCCTCGACAGCCCGGCTGGCCAGCCGTTGCCGCAGGAGCGGATCACCCGCGAGCTGGGTGGCGATGATGGGCCCACCCAGCCGGGCACGTCGGTTGGGCGCGAACTTGGCCACCCGCCGCAGCGCCATGGGCAGCTCGTCGAGCCGCATTCCGGTAATCGCGGCGGCGGCCAGCGTGATGACCCGCTGCCGCACCGGCTCCGCCAGGTTCGGCTCGGGCTCGAAGCCCTGCCCCTGCCCAGGATCGCCCGCAGCCTCGGCTACCTCGTCGGCGAATGGCTCCTGTGCGGGCATGCGACAAGTGTCGCATTGCTGGCGAGGCAGCCGCCGTGGCCGGTCAGCCGATCTTCCCGGGCCCGTCCCGCGTACCGAACGGGCGAGCACGGGCGCGGAGACCCTGATCACGGACCGGGCGCGGCGCCGGAAAAGTGTCGGACGAAGGTCGTAACCTGCCCGCCGTGGCCGAAGCGGTACGTGAGACCTTCCATCAGGAGACCCTGGACGCGCTGTTCGACGACGCCCGGGCACGTTCGCTGTTCGCGACCACGTTCGTGGTGCTCGACCTCGAGACCACCGGCGGCGCGCCGGACGGGGCCGGCATCACCGAGATCGGCGCGGTCAAGGTGCGGGGCGGCGAGCAGCTCGGCGAGTTCTCGACGCTGGTCAATCCCGGCGAACGGATCCCGCCCTACATCACGGTGCTGACCGGCATCACCGAAGCGATGGTCATGCCGGCCCCGCGCATCGACAGTGTGCTGCCCAGCTTCCTCGAGTTCGCCAAGGACGCGGTCTGGGTCGCCCATAATGCTCCCTACGACACCGGCTTCCTCAAGGCCGCCTGCGCCGCCCACGGATACCCGTGGCCCAAGCCGCTGGTTCTCGACACCGTCGCGCTCGCCCGGCGGATCCTGACCCGTGACGAGGTGCCCAACCACAAGCTGGCCACCCTGGCCAAGTGGCTCAAGAATGGCCACCAGCCGTGCCACCGGGCCCTCGACGACGCCCGCGCCACCGTCGATGTGCTGCATGCCCTCATCGGCCGGCTGGCCGGGCACCGGGTCCACACGCTCGGCGACGCTCTGGAGTTCGTCAAGGCGATCAGCCCGACCCAACGCAGCAAGCGGCACCTCGCCGAAAATCTGCCCAACACCCCAGGGGTGTACGTCTTCCGCGACGGCGGCGACCGCCCTCTGTATGTCGGCACCAGCTCGGCGATCGCGACGCGGGTCCGCAGCTACTTCACCGCCTCGGAGAAGCGGGCCCGGATCAACACCGAGATGCTGGCCGCCGCCGAGCGGGTGGAGGCCATCGAGTGCGCGCACTCCCTTGAGGCGGAGGTACGCGAGTTGCGCCTCATCGCCGCCCATAAGCCGCCCTACAACCGGCGTTCAAAGTTTCCCGAGCGCGTCGTCTGGCTCAAGTTGACCGCGGAGGCCTATCCCCGACTGTCCATCGTGCGAAAGCTCGCCGCCGACGACGCGGCCTACCTCGGCCCGTTCGCCTCCCGCCGCGTCGCCGAGTTGGCCGCGGCGGGAGTGCACGAGGCGCTGCCACTGCGCCAGTGCACTCTGCGCCTGTCGACCCGCGCCACCACGGCGGCGTGCGCCCTTGCCGAACTGGGTCGCTGCCCGGCGCCCTGCGAACATCGGATCACGCCGGAGGAGTACACGGCTCGCGCGGCCGATCCGTTCCGCGCCGCCACCGCCGGCAATCCGGGCGAGGTGGTCCGCCGGCTGCTGACGAGGATGCGGTCGCTGTCGGAGGCGAGGCGCTACGAGGAGGCGGCGGCGATGCGCGGTCGCCTGGTGGCGTTCCTGAAGGCCTCCGTACGCATGCAGCGGCTCACCTCCCTGACGACGCTCAGCCAGGTGGTCGCGGCGAGGCCCGCTGCTACCGGCGGGTGGGAACTGGCGGTTGTCCGCCATGGCCGGCTGGCCGCGGCCGCCACCTCCCCACCGCGCGTGCATCCCCGCCCGACTCTCGACGCGCTGCTGGCGACGGCCGAGACGGTGCGCCCCGGCCCCGGTCCGGTACCCTGCGCTAGTCCCGAGGAGACCGAGCGGGTGCTGGCCTGGCTGGAGCGTCCGGAGACCCGACTGGTGCAGGTCGACTCCGGATGGGCGTCCCCGGTGGACGGTGCCGGCCGGTGGCGCGAACTTCTCGCCACCGCCGAAGCGGCCAGTGGCCCTATCACCCACCTGGGTGATTAATGGATCGTCCGAAAGCACATACTCAAATAGCCGTTCGTCGGGCTGTCGGCTCACTAGGCTAGGTGGACTCCCGCTCTCTGGTAGCCCGGCCCGGTCAGAGGAGGTGTCCGAGTGGATTCCGGCATTTCCGGGATCGGCGGGCGCCTCGAGCCTGCGCCGGGCGCCCTCCCGGACGCGATGGACTGGGACAAGTTGGACCGTGCGAAACCGATGCCCGAGGACGCGCTCGCCGACGACCGGTCTCCGCCCGCCGACCCGCCCGCCATGGTCCGCGAATGGCCTGACCACTCCATGGCAGCCAGACCCGCCGGGACCGTCAAGCCCTCGCCCAGACCCAGGCCCACGATGGCGGGCCGACCGGGACCACGAGGCGGCTCGGGCACCACGCCGATCCCCTCCAGGCGCGGCGCGCAACCCAGGCCCACGGCCCCGTCCACGAGGGGCGCCCAGCCGAAACCGAAGCCGCCGCCCACAACGAGCACACCGCCCACAACGAGCGCGCCGGCGAAACCCGCTGCCCCACCCAAGAAGCCGGCGCCCGCCACCCCGACACCGGCCAAGCCCGCAGAGCCCGCCTTCTCGGCGCCCTCCACCCCCGCACCCACCGCGCAGCCCGCATCAGGCTTCACCCGCCGGCTGCTTTCGATGCTGCCGTGGCCGGCCACCGCCGATCCGGTCGGCGATCTGATCCGCTCACACCGCTCGGTCCACCCCGGCGGCGACCCCAACCTGCTGCGCCGGGCCTATGCGATCGCCGAGCAGATGCACCGGGGACAGACCCGCAAGAGCGGCGACCCGTACATCACCCATCCGCTCGCGGTCGCCCAGATCCTCGCCGACCTCGGCATGGACACGATCACCCTGGTCGCCGCACTGCTCCACGACACGGTCGAGGACACCAGCTACACCCTGCAGGCGCTCGAAAACGACTTCGGGCCCAAGGTCACGCTGCTGGTCGACGGCGTCACGAAGTTCGACAAGGTGTTCTACGGCGAGGCCGCCGAGGCGGAGACGATCCGCAAAATGATCATCGCGGCCGGCCGGGACGTACGGGTGCTCATCATCAAACTCGCCGACCGGCTGCACAACATGCGTACCCTCGACGCCCGCTCGCCCGCCTCCCGGGCGCGCATCGCACGCGCGACGCGGGACGTGCTGGTACCGCTGTGTGACCGGCTGGGCATCCAGGCCCTCAAGCGCGAATTGGAGGACTGCGTCCTCAAGGCGCTCAGCCCGAGCGGGTACGCCCTGGTCGCCGACTACGTCGAGCATCGCGGCGGTTGGCGCAACTACGTCGGCCGGGTCATCGCCGAGGTGCAGGCGGAGCTGAGCCGGGCCCGGGTGGACGCGACGGTCTCCGCGCGCCCGCGCCACCTGTACTCGATCTGGAAGGACACCGTCGCCGGCGGCTACAGCGAGCCGCACGACCTTCCCCGCGTCGTCATCGTGGTCGACGGACCGGACACCGACTGCTATGCCGCGCTCGGCGCCATGCACGGCGGATGGCGTCCGGTGCCGGGCAGGTTCAAGGACTTCATCGCCTCGCCCAAGAACAACCTGTACCGCTCGCTGCACACCACGGTGACCGGGCCGGAGGACGAGCTGCTCGAGGTACTCATCCGGACCGCGCCGATGCACCGCGAGGCCGAGTACGGCATCGTGGCCAACTTCCGCTACCCCCAGCTCCAGCCCTCGGTCCGGGCCGGCGGCCCCAAGGACGAGAAGCTGGCCTGGCTGCGCCGGGTCCTTGACTGGGAAGGCGCCGCCACCGATCCGGCCCAGTTCCTCGCGTCGTTGCGCTGCGACCTCGCCGAGTCGCAGATCACGGTGTTCACGTCCACCGGGCGGCCGGTGCTGCTTCCGGCCGAGGCGACGCCGGTCGATCTCGCGTACACGCTCAGTCAGAACATCGGCGACCGGTGCATCGCCGCCAGGCTCAACGGGCGCCTGGTCGTGCTGTCGTCCCAACTCGACGACGGCGACGTGGTGGAGATCATCACCCGGCAGGGCCAGCGTGACGAGTTCGACTTCGACGACAAGGCGCCGGCGCCCGGGCCGTCGCGGGAGTGGCTGCAGTTCGTCAAGACGCCGCAGGCCAGACTGCACATCAGTGACTGGTTCGCCGACGAGGAGGCACCGGCGGTCACGATCGCCGACAAGGTACGCCTCGGGCGGCTGGCCATCGGCCTGGCGCTGCGCCAGTGCGGCCGAGGCCTGGGTAGTGACCTGCCGCTGGTGCGGCTGGCCGCCCAGCTCGGCTACCCCGACGTGGAGACCCTGCTGATGGCGGTGGCCGACTACAAACTGGCGGCGCCGGAGGTGGTGGAGCGTCTGGTCGCTTCGGTCGACCACACTCCGCGGTGACCATTAACCTTTCCGAATGACCGCCTCCGAACGACCCGCTGCACTGCGGGCGCTGCGTCTGGCCGCGTTCCGCACGTTCTACCGACTTCCCCAGCGGTGGCGGCGACGGCTGGTCCGATGGGGCAGCGCGCACTACATCGTCGGGGCCGTAACCATCGTCCGCGACGCCGATGCGGCGGCGCCGGGTCGGATCCTGCTGCTGCGCCAGCCGCCCGGGCCGGGTTGGTCGATCCCCGGTGGCCTGCTCAACCGGGGAGAGCCTCCCGTGGTCGGCGCGGCGCGGGAACTCGCGGAGGAGACCGGCATCCGGCTCGACCCGTCGCGGTTACGCGCCGGCGTACCGAACGCGATCGTCCATAGCGGAGGTCGCTGGGTCGACATGGTCTTCGAGGTGTCGGTGCCGGCGGACCAGGCGTTGAGCATCGACGAAGCCGAGGTGCACGAGGCGGCCTGGCACCCGCTCGACGCCCTGCCGCGACTGACCCGGCCGACGGCCCGCCTGCTCGCCCACTACGGCATCGGCCCGTTGAAGGACCACCCCGAGGATGACTGAGCTCTGCGCGGTGGTGCTGGCCGCGGGTGAGGGGCGCCGCCTGCGCCCCTTGACCTCGGTACGGCAGAAGGCGCTCTGTCCGGTCGGTAACGTCCCCCTGCTCGACCGGGCCCTCGCACGTGTCGCCGGGCTGGGACTTGCCGGCCCGGCCCAGGTGGCGGTGAACGCCTGCTACCTGGGCGAGCAGGTCGTGGCGCACGTCGGTGACCGCGCATGGCTGTCGGTCGAGCCCGGCGAGCCGCTCGGCACCTCGGGCGGTGTGGCCAACCTGCGCGACTGGATCGACGGACGCGGAGTTCTGGTCGTCAACGCGGACGCCTACCTGGCCACGTCGGCGCCCCCGGGCGCGGACGTCGCGGCGCTGGTCGCAGGTTGGGACGGTGAGACGGTACGACTGCTCGGCGTGCCGGCCGGGGCGCGGCCGGCCGAGTTCGGCCCGTACCGCTTCGCCGGGCTGTCCCTGCTTCCCTGGTCCATGGTGCGGCCGTTGGAGGCGCGGCGGGCCGACCTGGTACGCGCGGTCTGGCGGCCGGCCGAGGCCGCCGGAGCGCTGACCGTGGTGGAGTACGCCGGGACATACCTGGACACGGGTACGCCCGTCGACTACCTGGCCGCCAACCTGCACGCCGCCGGTGACGGCGACCTGGTCGACCCCGCGGCCCAGGTCAGCGGAGGACTGTCGCGGGCCGTGGTCGGCGCACACGCCCGGGTCGAGGGCCGGGTGACGCGGGGCGTGGTGTGGCCCGGCGGATACGTCGGGCCGGACGAAAACCTGGTCGACGCCGTACGGGTCGGTCGTGATCTGACCTTGCTGGCAGCGCCGTAGCATGTGGAGGTTCCACCACCCACCCGCGCAAAGGAGCCCAGGGTGATCAACGCCATCGTCCTCATCGACTGCGCCACCGACTCGATCCCCGAGGTCGCCGAGGCACTGGCGAACCTGCCGGGCGTGAGCGAGGTCTACTCGGTCGCGGGGCACGTCGACCTGATCGCGATGGTGCGGGTCCGCGAGTTCGACCAGATCGCCGAGGTGATCGCCGGGAGCATCTCCAAGGTCCCCGGCGTGATCAACACCGAGTCCCACATCGCCTTCCGGGCGTACTCGAGGCACGACCTGGAAGAGGCGTTCGCGATCGGCTTCGACGGGACCGACTGACCCTCAGGGCCGCGCCGGTCCCCTCGGCGTCGGTCACAGCCAGCGGCGCCACCAGTCCAGGATCGCTTCGAAGCGCGCCACCCGGTGCGAGGGCAGGCCGGAGCGGGAAAGCTCGTGCCCTTCACCGGGGAAGAGCAGAAACTCCACCGGTACGCGCCGCAGCTTGAGCGCGACGTACAGCCGCTGCGCCTGCTCCAGCGGGCAGCGCCAGTCATGCTCCGAGTGGACGATCAGCATCGGGATGTCGATGCGGTCGGCGTGGGTGAGCGGGCTCTGCCGGTCCCGCTGGGCCCGATCGGCGCCGTACAGATCCTCGCCGAAGAACCAGCCGATGTCCGACGAGCCGGTGAAGCTGTCGATGGCGTTCACGGCCCGCTCGCTGATCGCCGCCTTGAACCGGTCGCCGTGGTGCGCGGCGAGCCAGGTGGTCATGAACCCGCCGTGCGACCCGCCCAGCACGCCGACGCGGGAGGCGTCCAGATCCGGTGCCTTGAGCGCGGCGTCCAGCAGGGCGATCAGATCCTTCGCCGTGACCTCGCCGACGTCGCCGACGACGGCCCTGCCGTGCGCCTCGCCGTATCCGGACGAGCCGCGCGGATTGCCCATCACGACCGCGTACCCCGCCCGGGCGTACACCTGGGCCTCGTCGAACAGCCGCCACCCGTACTGGGTGAACGGGCCGCCGTGGATCATCAGCAGCACCGGGTGCGGCCCGTCGCCTTGCGGCCGGACGATCCAGCCGTGCACCGGGTACCCGTCGGGCGCGGTGGCGGTGACCTCCTCCTGCGCGAAGACGGGCCCGTACCCGGCGTTCCAGTCGGTGATGCGCCGCGGCTCGCCACCTGGCACGACGACGGCCAGTTCACCCCATGTCGTCGGGTCGGCCACCGCCACGACGGTCGTGCCGCCCGCCGAGGCGACCCCGAGGACCTGCCGCTCGCCGTCGACCAGCGTTTGCGGCTCACCGCCGTCGAACCCGATCCGCAGCAGCTCCACGGCGCCGCGGTTCTCGTTGAGGACGAGCACGCCGTCGGACGCGACGGCGATCTCGCCCTCGATCGCGGTCAGGCCGTACCTGTTCGGGTCGGTCAGCGCCCGCGGTGCACCGTCGGCGACCGGGACCGCCCACAACATTTCATTGCGGCACACGCCGTGACGGCCGTCGCTTTCGTAGCCGACGAAGAACACCGTCTCGCCTCCGGGTGCGAACCTGGGCTGCCAGATCCGGAAGCCACCGGTCGTGAGTGCCCGCAGGCCGCTGCCGTCCGGCCGGCTCACCCACAGGTCGCTGCGCAGGTCGTCGTCGTGGCTGTCGTGGCGGGCGGCCACGAAGGTCAGCAGGGCACCGTCCGGGCTCCATTCCGGTTCACCGTGGTCGAAGTCACCCTCGGTGATCTGTACGGGCTGCGCCGCCTCGGCCAGGGCATCCACTATGAACACGTGCCTACGCCGGTCGAAGACGAAGCCTGCGCCGTCGTAGCGGTAGACGAAACCCGTGATCCGCCGGGGTGGCTCCTGGTCGGCGGTCCGCCCCGCGACGGTCCCGTACCGGCCCTCCTGGGGTGTCCGTGCGGTGTATACGAGCCGGGTCGAGTCGGGGCTCCACACCGGCGCCCGGTCGACGCCGAGCGGGTGATCGGTCAGCCGGCGCGCTTCGCCGCCGTCGATCGGCATGACCCACAGCTGCGGCTCGCCTACCTTGGCCGTCCTCGGGTCGGCGCCGCGACCCGGCTCCTCGCGCACCGCCCGTACGAACGCCAGCCATCTCCCATCCGGGGAGATCGCGGCGCCGTTGTCGCGCCAGCCCTGGGTGAGCTGGCGGGCAGGCGCGGAGCCGTCGGTCGGTACCAGCCACAGCTGGCTGGTGTAGTCGTCTGCGTCGAGGTCGACTCGTCGAACCGAGACGACCACCGCGGCGCCGTCAGGGGTGAGGGTGGGGGTTCCGGGTACGCGTGGTAGCGAGAGGTCGGAAGGCTGCATCGTCGGACCTTATCGTGGTCCGCCGGAAGCTAGCGGCGGGTCAGATCAGTGCTGGCAGCCGTGGATTACACCGACTGGGATGTAGCGAGCCAGCGCCCCATCAGGTCGGCGGCGGCGCCCGAGTCGATCGCGGCGCCCGCCCGGTCGATGCCACCGCTCAGGGCCGCGGACAGGTCGTCGCCCCAGCCGCTCTGGGCGACCAGTGCGGCAGCCGCGTTGACCAGCACCGCGTCGCGTACCGGGCCGGTCTTGCCCGCGAAGAGGGCCCGCGCCACCTCGGCGTTGTAGGGGGCGTCACCGCCGCGCAGGTCCTCCGGCCGGGAGCGGGCGATGCCCAGGTTGGCGGCGTCGACGACAGTTTCGGTCACGCCGCCGTCGCGGACGACCCACAGCCGGGTCGGCGCGGTGGTGGTGAACTCGTCGAGCCCGTCCTCGCCGCGCATCACCAGGACCGAATCGCCACGGCGGGCGAACACCTGGGCGAGCACGCCGGCCATGCGGAGATCCGCGCAGCCCACGGCGGCGTTCGCCGGCTGCGCCGGGTTGGTGAGCGGCCCGAGGAAGTTGAAGAACGTGGGTACGCCCATCTCGCGGCGCGGGACCGAGCCGTGGCGCATACCGGGGTGGTACCGCGCGGCGAAGCAGAACCCGATGCCGACCTCGGTCACGCACCGGGCCACCCCGGCCGGGCCCAGGTCGAGCGGGATACCGAACTCCTCCAGCAGGTCGGCCGCGCCGCACAACGATGAGGCGGCGCGGTTGCCGTGCTTGATGACCGGTACACCGGCGGCAGCCACGACGATGGCGGCCATCGTGGAGATGTTGACCGTGTGGGCGCCGTCGCCACCGGTGCCGACGATGTCGACGGCGGAGGCCCGAACCTCGGCCGGCAACTCCACCCGCGCGGCGTTGGCGAGCATGGCCTCCACCAGCCCGGCGATCTCCGCCGGCGTCTCACCCTTGGCGCGGAGTGCGATGGCGAACGCCGCGATCTGCGTAGGGGTGGCGGTGCCGGACATGATCTCGCCCATGGCCCAGGCGGTGTCCTCCGTGGACAGCTCCTCGGCCCGCAGCAGCGCCGCGAGCAGGTTCCGCCAGCTCCGGTCGCTCATCGTTCTAGTTGGTGACGGCCGCGCGTCCGCGCAGCAGGTCGGCCACCGTGCGTCCGGTCAGGACGGGGTCGAGCGGGTGCACGAGGGTCGCGTCGACCCGCGCGTACGCGGCGAGCCAACGGTCGGCGGCCCGGGCGATCACCACGCACGTCGGCGGCGGGTCGGGCAGTTCGTCCTTGAGCTGGCGCGCGATACCGAGGCCACCGGCCGGAGCCGCCTCGCCATCGAGCACCACCAGGTCGACGTCCTGGTCGTCAACAATGCGCAAGGTCTCGGCGTACGTGGACGCCTCCACGAACCGCGCTGTCAGGTCCTTGGCGGGCCGGGTGCCGATGGCCAGCCGCATCCGCTCCCGCACCTGCGGGTCGTCGCTGTAGAGCAGAACCGTGTAGTTACGCTCGGTCATCGGCCGCTGGCTCCCTGAGTGTCTCGACTGCCGAGGGGATCGTACCCGTCCTGCTCCTGCCGCCCGGTGCCGGCCGCCGTTTCCGGCGCGGCGCCCGCCGCGACTGCCGCGACCTCGGTACCCGCGGCGGCTTCGGTGACCGCCGCGCTCCTGGCGGCCGCCTCTTCACGGTCGAGTTGCCGGTCCACCCGGCGCGCCTCGCGTTCGGCCTGGCGCATCCACTGCGCCACGAGCACGGCGAGCATCGTCACGCTGACCACCTCGCCACCGGCCCACAGGATGCCGCCGGCGAGCTGCTGGTCGGTGAAGGGGTCGGCCCAGCCCAGGTGCAGCGAGGGGTACCAGTCGCCGCCGAGCAGGGTTGTGCTCTGCATCACGGTCAGCCCGAGCACCGTGTGAAACGGCGTGGACAGGAACATCAGCATCGCCCGACCCGGGTACGGCCAACGCCCGGGCAGCGGGTCCATTCCGAGCAGCGGCCAGAAGAACAGGCAGCCGACCAGGATGAAGTGCACGTGTACCAGTTCGTGTACGAAGTTGTTCGAAAGCGTGAGCCGGTACAGGCCGGTGAAGTACAGCGCGAACGGGGTGGCGATGAACAGCCCGTAGGCGAACAGCGGGTACGTCCAGATCTTGGCCACCCGGCTGTGCAGTGCCGACAGCAGGACCCGCCGCGCACCCTGCGGAAGAGTCCGCAGCGCGAGCGTCACCGGTGCACCGAGTGCGAGGAAGATCGGCGCGATCATGGAGAGCACCATGTGCTGGACCATGTGTACCGACAGCAGCGTCGTGTCGTACGTGCCGACGCCGGTGAGCGTGACGGACGCGATGCCACCGAGGCCGGGGATGAGGAACGCCACCGTCCGTAGCGCCGGCCACCGGTCACCGCGCCGCTCCAGCCGCCATACCGCGTACAGGTAGACGATGGCGACGGCCAGCAGCGACGCCGAAAGCCACGGGTTGAGGTCGAGATGGAACAGGGTGCCGGCCCGTAGGGGCTCGAGAGGCTCGTCGCCGCCACCGTGCGCGAGAATTTCGACCGCAGGTCCTGGATACTGCACGGACACGAGGCTAACCGCCGCGCCGCGGACCGCCCACCAGGTGGCGACACGCACTAATCCGGCGACCCCGGCGCGTAGCGGATGTCATCGGGGGCAATAATGACCGCGTGACTGCGGCCCCAGCCATCTCAAAGAGTCAGATCCATTCGCTGACCAGACCTAACATGGTCAGTGTCGGCACGATCGTGTGGCTCTCCAGTGAGCTCATGTTCTTCGCGGCTCTGTTCGCGATGTACTTCTCCATTCGGGCGGCGGCGCCCGGCTTGTGGAAGGAACACACCCCCCACCTCGCCTTGCCGTACGCCGTGACGTTCACGACGATTCTCGTGCTGTCGTCGGTGACCTGCCAGTTCGGCGTGTTCGCGGCCGAGCGCGGCAACGTGCACTCGCTGCGCCGGTGGTTCGCACTCACCTTCGTCATGGGTCTGGTGTTCGTGCTGGGTCAGGCGAACGAGTACCGCACCCTGGTCAGTGAAGGCATCAAGATCAACGCCGACGGGTACGGGTCGATGTTCTACCTGACGACCGGTTTCCACGGTCTGCACGTGACCGGCGGTTTGATCGCCTTCATCTTCTTTATGATCCGAACCACCATGGGGCGATTCACGCCCGCGCAGGCCACCTCGGCGATTGTCGTGTCGTACTACTGGCACTTCGTCGACCTGGTGTGGGTCGCACTGTTCAGCATGATCTACCTGCTGAAGTGACGCGAACGGGTCCCGACTCGCATCCGGTCCCGTGCCTTCAGACGAAGTACCTGACGACAAAGGTTGAGGACATGACTTTCGACGATTCGGCCGGCGCCGCCGGCCCGCCACGTGAGGCCCGACGCGGCAGGCTGCTCGCCAGTCCGGTGCGGAGAAGCCGCCTACGCCGCCGCGTCTTCGCGGGGCTACGGCTGGCGATCGCGCTCGCATTCGTCGGGGGCCTCTACACCGCGTTCGCGCCCGGCAGCCAGGCCGAGGACACGCCGAAGCTGTCCGAGGCGGCTCAGATCGGCAAGCGGCAGTACGACCAGAGCTGCGCCACCTGCCACGGCCCCAACGCACAGGGTGTCACGAATCGCGGGCCCAGCCTGATCGGTGTCGGCTCGGCGGACGTGGAGTTCCAGGTCGAGACCGGCCGGATGCCTGCCGCGCGGCCGCAGCAGGCGCAGATCGAGCGCAAGCAGCCGATCTTCACCGTCGAGCAGGCGCAGCAGATGGGCGCCTACATCCAGGAGCTGGGCGGCGGCC